>JAPLJP010000072.1 GCA_026388535.1 Deltaproteobacteria bacterium
AGTTGTTCCATCACCGGCGACGTCGCTGGTTTTGCTGGCGACTTCCTTAACCATCTGAGCGCCCATGTTTTCAAATTTATCTTCGAGTTCGATTTCTTTGGCTACGGTAACGCCGTCTTTGGTGACGGTGGGTGAACCATAACTTTTATCAATAATAACGTTTCTTCCCTTCGGGCCGAGGGTTACTTTTACAGCATCGGCCAGGGTGTTGACGCCCTTCAGTATCGATTTTCTTGCTTCTTCATCGTAAAGAAGTATTTTTGATCCCATTGTATATATTCCTCCTTGAATAGTTTCTTATTTTTCAATAATGCCGAGAATGTCTTCTTCTCTCATAATCAGGTATTCTTCGCCGTCGATCTTGACTTCAGTTCCGCCGTATTTGCTGAAAAGGACTTTATCGCCCACGCTTACTTCAGGCTTGATAAGTTTGCCGTCATCGGCAACCTTGCCCTTGCCCACGGCAACAACCTTGCCTTCAATCGGTTTTTCCTTGGCTGTATCGGGAATGATAATTCCCCCCTTTGTTTTGTGCTCTTCTTCCAAACGTTTTACAATGATTCTATCCTGTAAAGGTCTGATTTTCATACTTTTTACTCTCCTTTCTTTTTTTTATGATTATATTAAGAGTGCTGATTTAACTTCGCTATCTTATGCACCATTTTTCAGATGTCAAGGGGTTTGCGGACATTTTTATTTTTTTGATTAACCGGTTTTTTAAAATAAATTTTCCAGCAATTCTTTCAGAGAACCGATTTTACAAATTTCCATCTTGGCTATTTTCCCCAGTTGCGCCGCATTAGTTTTGGGCACCAGACAGCGGTTGAAACCCAGACGCGCCGCCTCCTTCACACGCACTTCCATCTGCGAAACAGCCCTTACTTCTCCGGCAAGACCCGCCTCTCCCAGGACTATTGTCCTTGCATCAATGGGTTTATCTAAAAAACTTGAAGCCATCGCGGCAACTACACCCAGATCAACCGCCGGTTCCTCCACCCTCACCCCGCCGGCGACATTGATAAAAATATCCGACCCGCTCAGATGCAGGCCGCAAATCTTATCCAAAACAGCCACCAGAAGCGAAACGCGGTTGTAATCTACACCAATTGCCGTGCGCCGGGGATTTCCAAAATTTGTGGCACTCACCAGTGCCTGAATTTCCACTAAAATCGGCCTTGTACCTTCCAAACTGGGAACAACAACCGAACCGGCAACATTCTGAGGCCGCTCCGCCAGGAAAAAAGTTGAAGGGTTGGGAACTTCTTTCAATCCCTTATCCTGCATTTCAAAAACACCGATTTCGTTGGTCGGACCGAAACGGTTTTTTATACCCCTTACAATGCGATAAGTGTGCGAGCTGTCACCTTCAAAGTAAAGAACTGTATCCACCATATGTTCCAGCACTTTGGGGCCGGCGATGGAACCATCTTTGGTTACATGACCCACCAGAAAAACTGGAATGCCGAACTTCTTGGAAAAAAGAATCAGCCGCGAAGAAGACTCGCGCACCTGCCCCACGCTTCCGGGAGCCGACATGAGCTCTGCCGAATAAACTGTCTGTATGGAATCAATAACCACAATAGCCGGCGAAACAATTTTAATCTGCTCCAGAATTTTTTCCAGAGATACCTCAACTAAAACCAGCAAATTTTTAGACGCGGCTCCTATGCGTTCACTGCGCAATTTAATCTGACTGGCCGACTCTTCCCCGGAAACGTATAAAACCTTCAATCCTTTTTGAGCCAAGTTATGCATCATCTGAAGCATGAGTGTTGATTTGCCAATGCCCGGCTCTCCGCCGATCAGAATTGCCGAACCTCCAACAATGCCACCTCCCAGCACCCGGTCAATTTCCGCTATACCTGTATTAGTCCGCTGGCCTTCAGTGAGCGGAATATCTTCAATAGACTGGGGTTTGCCGTCAAAGTTCATCTCCGCACGGCTGCTGGAATCCGATTCGACGACCAGCTCTTCGGCAAAACAATTCCACCCGTTGCAGGAGGGACACTTACCCAGCCACTTGGGCGACATGTAGCCGCAATGCTGACAAAAGAAACTCGTTTTGCTTTTTTTCAAATTTTATTTCTCCTTGGTGAGCGAAGTAAAGAAAAGCATATTTATCCTGACCATGTCAATAATAATTGCCGCAATCTTCGGGAAAAATCAACGAACGGGATAAATTTAAAATTTGTCTGTGGAAAATAAAATCCACTTTCCTCTTGATTATTGAGCGATACTGCAATAAATGACTTAAATAATTATTTTATTAAAATAAAGGCTTACATTCTGATGGAAGAAATTAAAAATAGCGAAGAAAACTCTGCCGAACCGGCCAATGCTCTCCCGGAAATTTCCGTGGAAAAACTCGCACCGGAAATGCGCGAGGCTTGTGATCGCGCGGGTTGGAAAATCCTCACGCCGGTGCAGGCTAGATCAATACCTTATTTTCTTGCAGGCCGCGATATGATGGTGCAGTCCCGCACCGGCAGCGGGAAAACCGGCGCTTATATCCTGCCTATTATACAAAAAATTAACGCACAGCAAAATATTGCCCAGGCTCTCGTGCTTGTTCCTACCCGCGAACTTGCCCTTCAAGTATCCAGAGAAGCCGAAATGCTGACCCAGGGAACAAATATAAGAACAGCGGTAGTTTATGGCGGGGTAGGATATAATGCGCAACTGGACGCGTTTCGCGGCGGAGCTCAACTTGTTATCGGCACACCGGGACGAATCTTAGACCATTTGTTAAAAAATACTCTTTCGTTAGATCATTTGAAAATATTGATTTTCGATGAAGCTGATCGCATGTTATCCATGGGCTTTTACCCCGATATGGTGAAAATTCGCAAATATATCCCTTCAAGCAAAATACTCAGCAGTATGTTTTCCGCGACTTTTCCGCCGCAGGTGATTCGTTTATCCGATCAATTCCTGCATCAATCAGAATTATTGAGTTTGAGCGGCAATCAGGTGCATATTGCCGAAATAGAGCATATCTATTATGTCGTTCCGGGTATGCGCAAAGAAAGGTCGCTTGTGCGGATTATTGAAATTGAAAATCCCGCCTCCGCTATCATCTTCTGCAACACAAAAAGCACGGTACACTATCTTTCAGTTGTACTAAAACGCTTTGGTTACGATGCAGATGAACTCAGTTCTGATCTGGCTCAAAGCATGCGGGAAAAGGTTATGGCTCGAGTGCGGCGCGGCGCCCTGCGCTTTTTAGTAGCTACTGATGTTGCCGCACGAGGGATTGACATCCCCGATCTTTCTCACGTAATCATGTATGAACCGCCGGAAGAACCGGAAGCTTACATCCACAGGGCCGGGCGCACAGGAAGGATGGGCTCAAGCGGTGTGGCCATTTCTTTAGTTGCGGAAATGGAAAAATTTAAGCTTCAAAGCATTGCCCGATATTATAACATTAACATGGAAGAACGCCCCCTGCCCAATGACGAGGAACTTGAACGGATTGTGGCGGAAAGAATAACAGCGCTTTTGGAAGCGCGCCTTCGCGCCCGTGATAATCTTCAGATTGAGCGGATGCAGCGCTTCCTGCCACTGGCACGTAATTTAGCACAGTCAGAGGATGAATTGGCGCTAATCACCATGCTGTTGGACGATTACTATCAACAATCATTATATGCGCCACCAGTTCAGCCAACTGCCGATATTGACCAGGGACAAGGTTTTACACCAAAACCAAAAAGCAAAAGACCACGGCCAAGAAATAAAACAGGAAGAAACGGATAGCATCAAATATTTCCTTCTATTTGTGAAACTCCAATCTAATGAGACTAGCTGACTATAGGAAGCGTTAGTCGTAATGAGGCTTAAACTTCAAAAGCAAATAACCTAAATACCCTGAATACCCTGAAGGGCACCATGGGGGCACCATGGGGTCACTATAGGCACATTGAAGTTTTTTAGCCGAACTATCCAATCCCGATGTATCGGGCT
This sequence comes from Deltaproteobacteria bacterium, assembly GCA_026388535.1. Classification (GTDB taxonomy): domain Bacteria; phylum Desulfobacterota; class Syntrophia; order Syntrophales; family Smithellaceae; genus Smithella. The sequence continues at coordinate 3,961 of JAPLJP010000072.1, forward strand.
TGGAAATTATCCCGCATAGCGGAGGGTATTATACCTGTGGTTCCGAGCCATTATCCCATTTAACATTAATTTATACGGGATGTTCCAATCCGGTAAAAAACAAGCTAAAATTTCTTGAGTAAAGATTTCAATACTGATATGAATAATACGTTTCAAAATTTATTTTAAGGATGTGCATTATGCAAAACCCTAATTTCAGTTCCGGTCCCTGCAGTAAGAGACCAGCGTGGAGTATCGACGCGCTGAAGAGCGCGCCGGTCGGCCGCTCACACCGTTCCGCTCTGGGAAAAGAGAGAATCGTCAAGGCCATTAACGATACAAGAAAAATCTTAAACATTCCGGCAGATTACCTTGTGGGCATTCTTCCGGCTTCAGATACCGGCGCCTTTGAATGCGCCATGTGGTCACTTCTGGGTTCAAAACCTGTCACCGTTTTAGTTTGGGAAAGTTTCTCCGACGGCTGGGCAACGGATGTCGCCAAACAACTCAAGCTCAATCCGACCATCCTCAAAGCAGATTACGGCAAGATTCCCGATTTGAGCAAAGTGGATTGGAAAAGCGATGTGGTTTTCGTCGCCAACGGCACGACCAGCGGCGCCAGGATTCCTGACTGGAATTGGATTCCCGCCAACCGCGAAGGCCTCTCCCTTTGCGACGCCACCAGTTACGCTTTTGCCAATGATATTGACTGGAACAAGGTTGATGTTTTGACGTTTTCCTGGCAAAAATGTCTGGGCGGTGAAGCCGCGCACGGCATGATGATTTTAAGTCCCAAAGCAGTCGCGCGTTTGGAATCTTATGATCCGCCCTGGCCGATGCCAAAAATATTCCGTCTCAAAAAGAGCGGTAAAATAAGCAAGGCTATCTTTGACGGCGATGTCATCAACACGCCTTCGATGCTTTGCGTGGAAGACTATCTGGACGCTCTGGATTGGGCGGGCAAATTTGGTCTTGACGGTCTGATGAAGAAGAGTCAGGCCAATCTTAAAGTAGTGGCTGACTGGGTCGCTAAAACAGACTGGGTCGAATTTCTGGCCGATGATCCTAAAGTCCGTTCCAATACTTCCGTTTGCCTGAGCGTGACTCATCCCAAAGTAAAAGCACTGGGGGCGGATGAAAAGAGCAAGTTCCTCAAAAGCATCGCTTCCGATCTGAGCAAGAAAAATATCGCTCATGATATCAACTCTTACAAAGACGCGCCCGCCGGTTACCGTTTCTGGTGCGGCCCGACCATCGAAGAATCTGATCTGAAAGCGGCACTTGCTGAACTGGAAAAAGTTTTCAACGAAAAAGTTAAAGGTCTTTAATCTGAATTAAGGATGAAATATACATGTGCTTTCCGTTCAATCCATTAAAATGCAGGAAATAAATCATGGCCAATATTGCAGTCGTAGGCACTCAGTGGGGCGATGAGGGCAAAGGGAAAATTGTTGACCTCTACACCGAAAAAGCCGACATAGTCGCCCGTTTTCAAGGCGGGAATAACGCCGGCCATACGCTGGTTGTCAAGGGAAGAAAAACCATTTTGCATCTGATTCCTTCGGGAATTCTGCATGACAATAAAATTTGCGTTATCGGCAATGGCGTCGTATTCGACCCCGCCGTTTTTCTTCAGGAGCTGGAAGAATTACAGCAAGGTAATCTTTTGCCGCCCAACACAAAACTTTTCATCAGCGAAAAAGCTCATTTAATAATGCCCTATCACCGGAGCATTGATCAAGCGCGCGAAGCCCGAACTTCGGGTAAGAAAATAGGAACAACGGGCCGGGGTATCGGTCCGGCGTATGAAGACAAGGTCGCCCGCACGGGAATCCGCGTGGGCGATCTCTATGAAGAAGAATTGTTCAGGGAGAAACTGCGGCATAGTCTGGAAGAAAAGAATTTTATGTTGACAAATTTCTTCAAAGACAAGCCCCTCGACGAAAAAGAAATCGCCGCCCAGTATCTGGACTACGCGCAGAAGATTAAACCTTATGTGGCGGACACTTCCCTGATTCTGGATCGCGAAATAAAACAGGGAAAGAAAGTTCTTTTTGAGGGAGCGCAGGGTTCCCATCTGGACATCGATCACGGAACATATCCTTACGTGACTTCATCCAATACGGTTTCCGCCAACGCATCCTGCGGCAGTGGCATCGGACCAAATGCAATCAGCAAAGTGGTGGGAATCTGCAAGGCCTATACAACCAGAGTCGGCGAAGGCCCCTTCCCCACGGAGTTAAAAGACGACATCGGCGAACACATGCAGAAAGTCGGGCAGGAATTCGGCGCGACAACCGGCCGAAAACGCCGCTGCGGCTGGCTGGACATGGTACTGGTGCGGCAAGCAGTCAGAGTCTCCGGCATAAGCTTTCTGGCTATTACCAAACTTGATGTTTTAACCGGTTTGGACAAACTGAAAATCTGTGTTGGCTATAAATCAGCGGGAGGTGATTATACCCACGCCGCGCCGGCCAGCATAAAAGCTCTTTCAGAATGTCAGCCGATTTATGAAGAATTCGATGGATGGAAGGAAGATCTTCTTTACGCAAAGGAAATGAATGAACTGCCCGCCAACGCTCGAAAGTATCTAAAGCGGCTGGAAGAATTAGCGGAAGCGAAAATTATTCTTGTATCCGTGGGAGCCGGACGGGAAGAAACAATAATCTTGGACGACCCTTTCCAAAACAAAACATAATTTTATTTTTTTGTAAAATTATATGCGATAAGAATACTTGGACGGCTTGATAAAAATACCCTGAAGGGCACACGAGCTCCAGATACAAGGCGCGCAAATCATGAGAAATGAGGCGTATTTTTTTTCATACGCCGCAATGACGAATGATGCAGCGCAACGAAGTAGATGGACTTTTTAATAAGCCGGCAGCAGTTTCTTCTTGACACATTAAAAACTAGTTGTTAAGAGGTCACGCTTTAAAATTATGCATTAAGTGGGCTGTTAGCTCAGCGGTAGAGCAGCGGACTTTTAATCCGTTGGCCGAGGGTTCAAATCCCTCACGGCCCACCAATAAAATTATGGGTTCCCGTCAGGGGACCTTTTTTTTTAACATCCTATCTTTAACACTATTCACGCCAGGCAAACATAGGCACCGCACACCCAGATCCCTCGTCCCTGCCGGTTGTACCGGCGGGATATCCCTATTCGCTTTGCACCAGGATAATTCAACTAACAACTATTACTGCACTATGTTTGTAATATTTGAGTTTCATTAATTTCCAATAACTAAAGGCTATTGGATACCGCTGTATGCTCTGCATACAGGATAATTCCACTTGCGCTTCGAGTTTCGCAAGCTCACTCTCAGCGAGTGTCATTAATTCGACTTGCAAATTTCATTACACTATGTTTATGAAATTTGAGTCTCATTAGAAAGGAATAGGAGGTATTTTATGTATCGGATTGATCTGTTAAATAAAATTTCGAAAAAGGGCTTAAGCCTTTTTACGGAGAAGTATGAATATCGTACGGATATTCCAGATCCCGACGGCGTCTTGGTAAGAAGCAAGGAAATGAAAGAGATGACTCTGCCGTCGAGCCTGAAAGCAATTGCTCGCGCCGGCGCCGGTGTCAACAATATTCCCATCGACAAATGTTCGGAGAAAGGCATCGTCGTTTTTAATACTCCGGGCGCGAACGCCAACGGCGTGAAGGAACTGGTCATCCTGGGCATGCTGCTGGCATCCCGCAAGGTTACGGAAGGCATTGTCTGGGCCAAAGGGCTGATCGGCGAAGGCGACAAGGTACCCGATCTGATTGAAAAAGGGAAATCAAAATTCGGCGGCACCGAGATTCTGGGCAAGAAGCTCGGAGTGGTAGGACTGGGAGCCCTCGGCACCATGGTGGCCAATACCGCCGAGAACCTGGGCATGGAAGTATGGGGATACGATCCATTCCTGTCCATCGAGGCGGCCTGGAAGCTGTCCCGCAATACCAAAAAAGCGGCAAGCCTGGACAAACTCCTGTCCGAGTGCGATTTCATCTCTCTGCATGTCCCTCAGAACAAGTACACCAAGGGATTCATCAATACCGATAAATTCGCGGTCATGAAGAAAGGCGTGGTAATCCTGAATTTCGCCAGAGGCGGGCTCGTGGATACCCCGTCCCTGAAGAAGGCCATCGCTGACGGTATCGTGGGATGCTACGTGACGGACTTCCCCGATGAAGAGGTCATCAAGACGGACAAGGTCATCGCCATTCCGCATCTGGGCGCTTCCACCGAAGAATCGGAAGAAAACTGCGCCATCATGGCGGCCATGCAGCTCATGGATTTCCTCGAGAACGGAAACATCAAGAACTCGGTCAACTTCCCCGAGTGCAATCTCGACAGATCGGGCAAGCAGAGGCTGACAATCTCGAACAAGAACGAACCCGGCATGATCGAGAAGATCACGCACTTCATGGCCGACAATAAGCTCAACATCGCTGACATGATCAACAAGAGCAAGGGCAATGTCGCCTATAACATTATCGATCTCGACAGCGATATAAACGAAGACCTGGTCAAGAAGATCAGAACGGCTGAAGGGGTGCTCGGGGTCAGAGTGCTTTAATACCAAGTAGCTATCAAATATTAGCCCTACTTAGCTTCGCACGTGGGATAATCCCACGAAGTGGAGGGTGTTATACCACGCAACTTGCTGCGAAATCTGTTTCCAAATCCCCATTCGCTTCACTCAGGGGATAATTCGACTTATAAATTTCAGTTCACTCCGTTCCTGAAATTTTAGTCTCATTAGCTTGCTTTGGGGGTTCATACCCGTGATCAAAAAAGTGTCTGGATTACCACTGCCAGACACTTTTTTATTTATGCGCATACCGTCATGTATTTGCTCATCGAAAACGGCATCCCCATCGATGTTATCGCGCGTTCCAGCAGCGGACTTTTAATCCGTTGGCCGAGGGTTCAAATCCCTCACGGCCCACCAAAGAAAAAAAGGGGGTTTGGTATTTACGCCGAAAGTCCTTTTTTCATTTCTCTCCAAATTAAGCCAACCCAAGCGTTTTTGCGACTCAAATACGACCTATTATTTCCCGAAATGTCGCTTTTCTTATTCTGTCCGTCCATGCGATATTTAAACCGGTAATGTTTACTTTAAGAAATAATTGACATAAAAATGGGACCTACTTATACTTACGACCAATTTAAGCAAGTTATTATCAATTAATAATAAATGAAAAAAGATAAAATAAATATTTTTGAACGTCACCCGCTATGGACTCTGTTTTTTATTTTTTCTATTTCCACCATTATGTTGGATTTTTTTACCGCAAATGTTTACAAGTTGATAAATGGTTATCCATGGTCTGCGAGAGAGCAAGTGCGATATCAAGCAAAGTACAGGGAAGCACTAAAAATAGAAAAACTCTATCGAGTTGAATCGACCGTTTACAGCCATGGTTTGGCAAAAAATAAATCTGTAAATAATGCTCATTGGGGTGATCTTGCCTATAATGTACGCACAAATTCATTAGGTTTTAAAGACAGGGTTGTTAGAAATATTCCTCTTTGTTCTGATAAATACCGAATTCTTTTTATGGGCGACTCCTTTACTGAAGGATTGGGTTTTGATTATGATGATACTTTTGTGGGTTTAATAGATAAAGAGTTGTCAAAAAAAGGTGAAGAGGTATTTAATGCCGGGGTTTTAGGTTATTCTCCTACAATATATTGGAAAAAGATTGAATATTTAATAAAAAAGGTTGGTTTTAAGTTCAATGAAGTTGTTGTTTTTATAGATATATCCGACATTGAAGATGAGGCCATATACCACAGTCTGGATGAACACGGTAATGTTGTGAGGAGAGACGCGAGAAATGGACAGGCAGATAACATTAAAAAAGGGAATATTAATTTTGCGAAAAAAATGACGAGTAACATAACATTATTCATAAAAAATAATTCGATATTAATGCATTATGTTTTGGATAAATGGCTGTTATTATCGTCAATGGATGTTGACGATAAAATGCATGATGCATACAAAAAAAGATCACGTTGGACCATTGATAAAAATATCTATGATGAATACGGTAAGGAAGGTGTCGAAAAATGTGCATTATATATGGATAAACTGCATATATTACTTCAATCAAATGGCATATCGCTCACAGTTGCTGTTTATCCATGGCCGGATCAGATTCTTTCTGATAGTTTAGATTCTATACAGGTTTTATATTGGAGAAAATGGTGTGCAGAACATGATGCTCATTTTATTAATTATTTTCCGCATTTTCTAACTGGCAGAACTAAAAAAGAAAAAGAGAAAGTCATTGATAAATATTATATAAGAAATGATATACATTTTAACAAAGATGGCCATAAGCTGATAGCAAATGTTTTCTTGGATAATTATAAGACTCGAGAAAACAGCAATTAAGATAGGATTTAATTAGACACTTCCTATGAAGTCAAGCATAGGTCAGACAAATAAAATAAATTTTACACTCATTTGTGGAACACGGACGAGGCAAACAAATAATTTCATTATCTTTGGAAAATGACTTTTATCCATTGGCCGAGGGTTCAAAGCCCTCACGGCCCACCAAAGAAAAAAGGGGGGTCGGTATTTATGACGAAAGCCATTTTTTCATTTCTCTCCAAATTAAGCCAAAATGAACCGACTCTGTGCCCAAAATGCGCCCGCTTTTTCGATTTTGTGCTTATGACAATAATGTTATATAATGACTAAAGCATATGGGTTTGATTCCCATGCACTTCTTCCTGTAATTCACAAATTGTCAACATTAACGAATATGCTAGACTTCAATCAGTATTATTCGCAAAACGTTATCTATGCAAATAAAGCTTGACTATTATCCGCTATTGCCGTAGGGTCACTCCAACTTCGGATATTTAGAAATAAAGATGCGAAGGAAAGAGTTGTAATTAGACATTTTGAAGCACAAAGGTTAGCCACCAGTACTTTAGAGTCTTGGTTGCTTTTTTAGTTCTATCACAGTTCTAATTCGACTTTTGAAAATTTAAGAAAGGAGGATTAGAACTATGTCAGAAGGTAAAGTAAAGTGGTTCAACGAAGGCAAAGGTTTCGGGTTCATCGAGAATTCTGAAGGCGGGGACGT
>JAPLJP010000065.1 GCA_026388535.1 Deltaproteobacteria bacterium
TAACCAACTTAACTACGACAAAAAAAAATCATTTTAATTCTATTTTCTCTTCCTCAATTCAGCATTAATTGGTAGGCGGAACAGGGATCTAACCTGTGACATCCACTGTGTAAGCGTGGCGCTCTCCCAGCTGAGCTACCCGCCCGTAACCCATCAAAAATACTGTGAGGCTTCTAGCAATATTGACATTCCTTGTCAAGTTAAAAGCACTAAAAACCTCTTAATTCACTGATTGAGGGCTTACCGGCACATCCGCTGCGACTATTGCACCGATGTTTTCTTCATCCTGAATAAAAGCAATTTTTAACACTTCATCGATATGCTCGACAAAAATAATCTTCAGCGCGTTCTGAACATTTTGCGGAACTTCGGCCAAATCTCTTTCATTATCTTTCGGAATAATCACTGTTTTAATATTCCCCCGATGAGCGGCAAGAATTTTTTCTTTGAGACCGCCTATTGGTAAAACTCTACCCCTTAATGTAATTTCACCGGTCATAGCTAAATCGGCACGCACTTTTTTCTTCATCAGCACCGAAGCAATGGAAGTAGCCATCGCAATGCCCGCGGAAGGACCATCTTTGGGAATCGCTCCTTCCGGCACGTGAACATGAATATCAATTTTTTTATAAAAATTCTTTGCCAAACCGAATTGTTCTGCGCGGGCGCGAATATAACTCAAAGCAGCCTGAACAGATTCCTGCATGACATCGCCTAATTTCCCGGTCATTATCATCTTGCCCGTGCCTTCCATAATGGAAGCTTCAATTGCCAAAAGTTCTCCTCCGACTTCTGTCCAGGCCAATCCTATTGTCAGACCGATTTTATCTTTTCCTTCGATTTCGCCATGGTGGTATTTGGGCACCCCCAAATATTTGGAGAGGGACTTGGAACTAATAACCACTTTTTTCTTATTATCATTGTTTACTATTTCTTTGGCTACTTTGCGGCAAATGGAAGCAATTTCCCTGTCCAGGTTTCGCACACCGGCTTCCCGCGTGTACTGACGAATGGTTTTGAGCAACGCCCCTTTGGTGAATTCGATATTTTCAATCTTCAATCCGTTGGCGTCCACCTGCTTCGTGATTAGAAATTTTATTGCTATTTGCAGCTTCTCCAGTTCCGTGTATCCGGCAATTCTGATCACTTCCATTCTGTCCTGCAATGGAGCGGGAATTGTCTGCAAAACGTTAGCTGTAGTAATAAACATTATTTCCGATAAATCATAATCAACATCAAGATAATTATCATTAAAGGCAACATTTTGTTCCGGATCAAGGACTTCCAAAAGCGCGGATGATGGATCACCCCTGAAATCGGAACTCAGCTTATCCACTTCATCCAGACAAAAAACGGGGTTATTGGAACCGGCTTTTTTTAGCAACTGAATAATCTTACCGGGCATAGCTCCGATATAAGTTCGTCTATGGCCGCGAATTTCGGCTTCATCGTGAACGCCGCCCAGAGAAATACGAACAAATTTTCTGTTTGTGGCCCTGGCCACTGATTTCGCTATAGACGTCTTACCTACTCCCGGAGGTCCGACAAGACACAATATTGAACCTTTATTTTTCTTTACCAGCGATTGCACGGCAAGGTATTCGATAATTCGCTCTTTAACATTTTTTAATCCAAAATGATCTTCATCCAGAATCACCTCGGATTCTTTCAGGGTATGTTTATTTTCCGTTTTTTCCGACCAAGGCATGTCCAACACCCAGTCTATATAATTTCTGACCACTGTGGCTTCCGCAGACATGGGGGTCATCATTTGTAATTTTTTAATTTCCTGCCGAACTTTTTTCACAGCCTCTTCCGACATCTTTTTTTGCTTCAAACGTTTTTCCAAATCATTTATCTCGTTGCGGAAATCATCTTTTTCTCCCATTTCCTTCTGAATGGCCCGCATTTGTTCGTTGAGATAATAATCCTTCTGCGTTTTCTCCATCTGCTTTTTAACGCGTCGTTTGATTTTTTCTTCAACCTGCAGGATTTCGATTTCAGAAAGCATCAGAGAATAGATCGCTTCCAGACGTTCGCCAATGCTGAATATCTCTATAATTTTTTGTTTGTCTTCCAATTTCACGTTAAGGTGGGTAATAACAACATCGGCCAGTTTCGAGGCATCTTCAATAGCCGCAATTGTTCCCAGCATTTCTATATGAATTTTCTTGCTGAGTTTCAGATAAAGCTCAAAAGATTCTTTAATACTTCGCATCAGAGCCTGTTTTTTCACGTCATTCTGATCATCAACATCCTCAATCTCAGTTACTTTGGCCAGGAAAAATTCATTATTGGGTAAATATTCTTTTATGACTCCGCGAGTTTTACCCTCAACAAGCACCTTGACTGTTCCATCAGGCAAACGCAAAAGTTGAATTATAACGCCGATTGTGCCAACGTGATGAATATCTTCATGCTTCGGGTCATCATCCTTCGCGTTTTTCTGGGCGACCATAAAAATACTTTTTTCGTATTTCATCGCCGATTCCAGCGCGGCAATGGATTTTTCGCGGCCGACAAATAAAGGAACGATCATATGCGGAAACATCACAACGTCTCTCAGCGGCAGGAGAGGAATTACAATTGTTTTATCCTGTTCATTGATTTTTTTCTCGTCAAACATATTTTCCCCGTATATTTCTTAAGCAGATTCAGACTGAGTTTCGTAAATTAAAATTGGTTTTTCTTTCTTTATGACAACCTCTTCACTAATAACACATGCCTTGATATCGGTCTCTGATGGAATATCGTACATAACTTCCAGCATCGTGTTTTCCAGTATGGAACGTAAGCCCCGCGCGCCGGATTTTCTTTCCATTGATAACTTTGCCACAGCCCTTAGAGCCCCATCCGTAAATTTCAAAGCCACATTTTCCAGAGCAAATAATTTTTTATATTGTTTGATAATGGCATCTTTCGGCTCCACTAAAATCCGTATTAAAGCCGATTCATCCAATTCATCCAGAGTGGCGATGACGGGCAACCGACCGATAAATTCCGGTATTAATCCGAATTTCAATAAATCTTCCGAACGGGCTTCCGCAAGCAATTCTCCGATTCTCTTTTCTTTTTTGCTTTTTATTTCGGCGCCGAAGCCCATTGCGTTAACACCCAGCCTTTTGGAAATTATGTTTTCCAAATCATTAAAAGCGCCGCCGCATATAAATAAAATATTTGTTGTATCTACTTGAATAAACTCCTGCTGGGGATGTTTACGGCCTCCTTTCGGCGGAATGTTGGCCATCGTTCCTTCCATAATCTTCAGCAACGCCTGCTGAACTCCTTCGCCGGACACATCTCTGGTTATGGAAGGATTCCCTGATTTTTTCGCAATTTTATCTATTTCATCAATATAAACAATTCCTTTTGACGCTCTGGTAACATCATAATCGGCATTTTGCAGCAAACTTAAAATAATGTTTTCCACGTCTTCTCCGACATATCCCGCTTCCGTTAGAGTTGTGGCGTCGGCTATTGTAAAAGGAACATTGAGAAATTTGGCCAGAGTTTTTGCCAGTAACGTTTTCCCCGAACCAGTAGGACCAATTAAAAGCACATTGCTTTTTTGAATTTCAATTCCATCGGATTCAACATGGGAAAATAATCTTTTATAGTGATTATAAACGGCGACCGATAAAATTTTCTTCGTTTTCTCCTGACCAATGACGTATTGATCCAGGAATTTTTTAATTTCTTTCGGATGCGGCAAACCTTTTTTGGAATCTTTTTCTATAAGATTATCTTCTTCTTCTTCAACAATATACCGACAAAGTTCAATACACTCGTCGCAAATATATGCTGTAGGACCGGCAACCAGTTTTCGCACTTCGCTTTGCATTTTCCCGCAAAAAGAACAAAAAAGCATTCCCTGTTCCGTTCTGTTATTCTTGCTTTTCTTTATCACTTAATTCTCCTTTTTTATGTTAGCAGAAGATTCCGGCTTGCGAACTATTATTTCATCGATCAAACCGTATTCTTTAGCTTGTTCACTAGTCATAAAATAATCGCGTTCCGTATCATTGATAATCCTAGAAAGCGGCTGTCCTGTTAAGTCGGATAAGATTTTATTCAACTCATCTTTTAATCTTAATATTTCCCTTGCCTGAATGTCAATGTCCGTGGCCTGTCCCTGAAAACCTCCCAACGGTTGGTGAATTAAAATCCTCGAATGAGGCAGGGCGAATCTTTTTTTCTTTTCCCCTGCAGCCAAAAGCAACGCGGCCATACTGGCTGATTGCCCCATGCAAACAGTAGAAATAGGAGACTTAATGTACTGCATTGTATCATAAATTGCCATGCCTGAACTTACATTGCCGCCGGGAGAATTTAGATAAAAAAAGATTTCCTTATCGGGATTTTCGGCTTCCAAATACAGCATCTGGGCAACAATTAAATTGGCCACATTATCATCAATCACCGTTCCCAGAAAAATGATGCGATCTTTCAATAAGCGCGAATAGATATCGTACGCCCGTTCACCTCGCCCGTCTTGTTCAACTACCATAGGTATTAGATTCACTATTAAACCTCCGCATTCATGCCATTTTTCTCAACTACCTTAATATTGGCATTGAGTTCGATAAAGTCAAATACCTTTTTTTGCATCAATTCACTTTTAAGACCTTCTTTTCTTTCTTCATCGTCGTACATTTTCCTTAATGATTCATAATCACGGCCATACCGGGCAGCTGATTCCATAATATATTTTTCTATATCATTTTCTTCGACGACGAAACATTCTTTTTTGGCAATTTTCTTTAACAGTAAAAATGATTTAACGATTTTTGCGGCGTCATCTTTATATTTATCATGCATTTTGAAGCTGAAATCCATAGCATTTTTTTCATCCATTCCGGCGGAAATCATCCTTTTTTGCGTGTCCGCCATCATATAATAAATCTGTCTTTCCACAAGCGAAGGAGGAACTTCAAAATCATTTTCCTTAATCAATATTTCTGTAATTCTATTTTGCAGATTTGTTTCCGCCAGATGATCAGATTTTTCCTCCAAAGTTTTACGCACATCGTTTTTTAAATCTTCCAGAGAATTGTATCTGTCAAAGTTTTTGATAAAATTATCATCTATCTCGGGCAGTTTTTTCTCCTTTATATTCTTTACCGTTACATTGAAAATGACCTCTTTCCCGGCAAATTTGTTTTCTTGATAATCCTCGGGAAAAACAACTTTAATCGACTTGGTTTCCCCGTTTTTCATACCGATTAATTGTTCCTCAAATCCGGGAATAAACCTCTGCGAGCCAATTTCCAGAAAATAATCGTCCGCTTTTAAGTCTTTGAATAATTCTCCATTTAAACTTCCGGCAAAATCAATGGTGACAAAATCACCATTGATTGCGGGGCGATCGTCTTTGACCTCCTCCATTGTCGCAAACATTTGCCTTATTTCGTTGACTCTTTTTTCCACATCATTATCGTTTACTTGAATTTTTTCTTTTTCCAGTTCGATTCCTTTATAACCTTTTGGTTCAAACTCCGGCTCTGTTTCAAAAGAAGCGGAAAAAGAGAAATCAGTGTTTTCTTTCAACCCTTCCTGATTAATTTCCGGTCGTGAAACGGCAACGATTCCCTTATCTTCCAGTGTCTGCCAATAATATTTATTAACAATATTGGTTGCCGTTTCTCCTTCCGCTTGATCTTTATAATAAGTTTCCAACATTTTGCGGGGAATTTTTCCCGGACGAAAACCTTTAATTTTCGCCTTCTTACCAACATCGCGGTATACTGCATCCAGTTCATTTTTAACTTCACTCCATGGTATTTCTACCGATATTTTTTTCTTCACTGGACTTAATTCTTCCATTTTGACTACAACCTGACTCACTTTAATATCTCCTTTTCTGCTGAAATATTTATAAATTTCTTTTGAAGATTGGTGCGAGAGAGGGGAGTTGAACCCCTATTCCGCTTAGCGGGCTGGATCCTAAGTCCAGTGCGTCTGCCAATTCCGCCACTCTCGCCCTGGAATTTACCTGAATTATATATTCATTACGCATAAAAATGTCAACGCGGATTATTTTGTGTTATCACAAACAAAATCAGTTAAATTAAGCTTTTTGTGGGTTCATGTATTTGATTATCTGCTTTTATGCAAGGGAAATGTCTTAATGAATCTCTTGATCATAAGGGAGAACATAACGAAATACATTAACATTTACTGCGGAAGCAATTCCGTATCTTTTTTGCCTCCTGATATTGTTGAAAAACACGAAAATATAATTCTAATCAAACCGGGCAAAAGAAAAGGGGTGAACCAATAATCGGCTACCCCATTGCTTGTAATTGGTCGGGGCGAGTGGATTTGAACCACCGGCCCTCTGAACCCCATTCAGATACGCTACCAGACTGCGCCACGCCCCGACATGCTGCAAAGTGTCGAGGTCATTACCATTACAGTTAAACCATGTCAAGAGCAAATGCATCCTTGGGTTTCTGGGAAATTTCGCCGTTTGTCTTTTCTGCAAAAAACTCCCGGTCATTAATTAATAATTTTACTATTTCAAGAATCACGGGTATGAACCGCAAATCAAGCTTTGAAAACATTTCGCAGCAAGCTGCGTGGTATTGCACCCTCCGCTTCGCGGGATTGTTCCCAATAGCCTTTGGCTACTGGATAATTCGACTAACAAACTTTAATGCACTTCGCTTTTAAAGTTTGAGTCTCATTACAACTTACCAATTCCGCTACGCCTATAGTGACCCCATGGTGCCCTTCAGGGTATTTAGGTTATTCGCTTTCGGAATTGGAGTTTCACAATAATTTTATTGACATTGAAGATCGAGATATGATAGTCAAGCGGCCAAGAAAGCATTGATTAAAAATACAACTTTTTAAATATAATCAAGCATTTCCAATAATCACTGAACTTGTTTTCTATAAGGAGTCGTCTTTGAAACTACGAGAAGTTAAGGAAATACTAGATGCCGATATAATTGTCGGCACGGAAAAATTAGATATGGAAGTCTTTACAGCTTTTGGAGCTGATTTGATGAGCGATGTTCTGGCCTTCGCTAAGGCTGGCAGTCTTTTGCTTACCGGACTAACCAATGCCCAGGTCATTAAAACCGCCGCTACCCGGCATATTGCCGCCATTATCCTGGTTAGAGGGAAAGAACCTTCCACTGAAGCTATTGATCTGGCTAAAGAACTGCAAATCCCTATTCTAACGACGAAATATATTTTATTTGAAACGGCGGGTATTCTTTATAGTAAAGGAATTGTCGGTTGCCTGAAGAAAGTTGAAAATGACTTTTTGCATAGCTAATAATGCGTTTTACAATATCGGGACCGAATTAATAAAGAAAAAGAACAAAGTTAATAACTTAATTGTTCAATTCCGGAAATGATTTCATTGACAGAAAAGTCTGACATATGGTATTAAAATTAGTAATTAACTTTCTATTTTTCAAGAAAAATTTACCGGATGTTTTTTGTATGAGGAGTTCATATTGAAACTAAGTGAAGTAAAAGAACTACTCAAGGCCGATGTTATTGTCGGCGAAGAAAAATTAGACATGGAAGTCAAAACAGCTTTTGGAGCCGACTTGATGAGCGATGTTTTGGCATTTGCTAAAGCTGGCAGTCTTCTGCTGACCGGCTTAACTAATACACAGGTAATCAGAATCGCCAATGTTCTTGACATTGCCGCTATAATTTTAGTTCGCGGGAAAAAACCTCAACACGAAGCAGTCGCGCTGGCGAAAGAACTTCAAATTCCCATTTTAACAACAAAATATATTCTGTTTGAAACAGCAGGCCGTCTTTATGCTAAAGGCATAGTTGGTTGCCTGGAACAAGTTGAAAATCACAGTGCACACAACTGAAACTGAAAATTCTTTATATAAGAATAGTTTTGATATTGACGGCGGTGATTTCAGTAAGGCGGGAACTATCTCTACGCGCATAAAATCCATCCTCAAAGAAATAGGGCTGCCCAACGACGTAGTCAGGAAATCAGCCATTGTCTGCTATGAATCAGAAATTAATATCGTCTCTTACGCTAGAAAAGGAACTATCATTCTTACAGTCACCCCAAAAGCTATCGAGATTGAAGTAATTGATGAAGGACCAGGAATACCTAATATTGCTTTGGCAATGGAGCAAGGATATTCCACTGCAAATCAGCATATTAGAGAAATGGGATTCGGCGCCGGTATGGGATTACACAATATAAAATCCTACTCCGACAAATTTGATATCTCATCTGAAGTGGATAAAGGAACTTTTTTAAAAATGATTATTAACATGCCTTAATTAACAAAGGATTCATCATGGACATTGGAACTATCGCAAAAGAATTAAATTTAAAAGTAAGGTCTGCGTCAGACAAACTCGACAATAATGTCACGGGAGGTTATACAGGAGATCTCTTAAGCGATGTAATGGCAAATTCTCACGAGGGAGATATCTGGATAACAAGACAGGTGCACCAAAATATAGTTGCCATAGCCACCTTGAAAGAGCACGCGGGTATTATTCTGGTTAACTCCTGCGAACCGGCTAAAGACACGTTGGAAAAGGCTATTCAGGAAAATGTGCCAATACTGATTTCCGATTTGCCTGCATTTGAGTTAACCGGAAGAATCTATAATATATTGGGGAAGAAATATTAATTCCCGGCAGTCACTTCAATAAAAAAGAACAATGCTGAAAATTTTCAACTGCGATCTTCATGTACATTCCTGCCTTTCACCCTGCGCCGAGCTTGATATGCACCCTATGGCTCTGGTGAAAAAAGCAATAGAAGCCAAGCTCGATATGATCGCCATCTGCGATCATAATTCTTCGGCAAATGTCCCTTACGTAATCAAAGCGGCCCAAATGAGCAAGTTGAAAATACTGCCCGGCATGGAGATAACAACAAATGAAGAAGTGCACATTTTAGCCATCTTCGATTCACTATCAAATCTCACATTAATGCAGAATATAATTGATCAGCATCTTCCCGGAGAGAATGATGAAAGCCGTTTTGGCGTCCAGGCTATCGTCAATGAGAGGGGCGAAGTTGAGGGGATAAATAATCAATTACTCATCGGCGCTACTGACTTACCTTTGAATGAACTGATCGGCTATATTCATCAATTTGACGGGTTGGCTATTGCCGCGCACATCGACAGGGAAAGCTTTAGTGTACTGAGTCAGCTTGGATTCATTGATGATAATGCTGACTTTGACGCTCTCGAAATAACGCCGCTCACTGGTTTTACGCAGGCCAGAATAAGATATCAGGAACTTTCTAAATATTCATTTATCGTTTCTTCGGATTCTCATTTTATAAAAGATATCGGGCAGGCCTTTACTCGAATGTCGCTTCAGGAAACATCTTTCGCCGAATTAAAAATGGCTTTAAAAAAACAAAACGGCCGTTTTGTTATGGAGCAACCACGGGTATGAACCACAAAATATGTTCAGATAATATATTTAACAGCAAGCTGCGGAATGTTATACCCTCCGCTATGCGGGATTGTTCAACTTACCATTTCCGCTACGCTTCGCTTTCGGAAATGGAGTTTCATCAATAATGATTGATCTTGCCGCGCATATTCTGGACATTGCCGAAAACTCCGTTCGCGCTGGCGCCAGACTAATTGAAATAAATATAGATGAAGATACGGCAAATGATTCTCTTTCTATAGAAATTATTGATGATGGCCAGGGGATGAAAACCGAAGAAATAAAAAAAGTTTTAGATCCCTTTTACACAACTAAAACGGTAAGGCGCGTTGGTTTGGGTATTCCGCTTTTGGCCGCTGCCGCTCAGAGATCCGGCGGCATTCTGCATTTAGAATCGAAAGAAGGCGAAGGAACAACCATAAAGGCAACTTTCGGCCTCAGTCATGTGGACAGACAACCCATGGGAGATATTACCGGTACATTAATTATTCTTATTGCCGGTAATTCAG
>JAPLJP010000051.1 GCA_026388535.1 Deltaproteobacteria bacterium
CTTTTCATCAGATATTCCCCCGGGCAGTTTTATAATAATCTTCCCTGCCGCATAATGCCTGAAACCGGCAGTATTCACACTCTTGACAATCATGAACCGGCAGAAGTTCACTGCCGCCGATTATCACGTCCAAGCGCTCCCTGATTGCCAGCATCAGCGCCTCTGCTTCGGCGCTTTGTTCAGAAGGAAGAGTTATTTCGCGATCTTTTGACGGTTCCTTCAAAAAATAAAAGCGAGCGCCTTGAGCTTCTTTATTAAAGTGCTGATAGATAACAAGCTGTGCCGCGGGGTGCAGAACACCTTTTTCCTTAAAGCGCTCCAGCACCGTTGTTTTTTCTGAAAGTTTGTACTTGTTTTGTTTTTTGGAATACTTGAAATCAATAACTTCTGTTCGTCCCGCGATATTGGCCAGCCTGTCCGAAAATCCGGTTATCTTATAACTTCCGGCGATCATCCCGGTAAATCTTTTCTCGCACGCCAGGGCATTATCGGCAAATATTAAACACTGGCCGGACTCCTTCTCGTCCTCGTATATCTCACGCAAGAAGATTTTCGCGTTGAGCATGTATATATTTATTCCGTCAATTTCTCTTACTTCAGTGTTTTCATCGCTTTCCCACAGTTTATCAAAAAGCTTCTCCCAATCATCGATCTTTTCTTTTGGGCCGGTCGAGAGCTGATAAAGGAATTTGTGAACAAAACTTCCCATCTGCATATTTATTTTTTCGTCATCATCCATAAATGAAGGAGGTTCAATACCGAGGATATATTGATGATAGAACAAAAACGGACAGGACAAAATTTTGTTAAGGCTCGAAAACGAATAAGTGAAATCTTTCAGTCTTTTTCTCAGGTTCTCATCAATTGCTATTGCGGTATTTTCTTTGTCTGGCCTTGCAGGAAGAGATTCTTTAAATGCCGTGACCGTGATTGGTTTTCCAAATTCCTGCGCCAGCAGGCTCATGTAATAACTGGGCGTTCTTTCCCGTATTATGTCATTCACTCCCACTATCTTGATTCTGTCGCCCTTAGCCAGAATCTGCCGGAAAATCAAATCCTCATATTCAAACACACTTTTGCGCAGCTGCGGAACATGTACCGGATTGATGAAAGGTCCTTCAAAAGGCTGCGAGGGCATTACGCCGCTATCCAGAGAAAGGATCAAACCTCTGCTGAATCCCGCGCCTGAAACATGGCCGAAACCGACAACCTGCACAGGAGCTGATCTGCTGCCTGTGACGCGGAATTTTTTCGTTTCGATCATCATCTTCGCGGTATCCGCCAAGTTGCGCCCCAGCCTCTCTTTCCAGAAATCAAGGAGAGTGGAAAAAGAGATGGCCGCTTCAAATGCCTCACATTCCTCACGAACATAATTGTCTCTATTTTTAGACAATTCTACCGCGCAGGATGTGGCAAATCTCTTGAAATCGGTGGTTTGTCCCAACTCCTGAGCTTTTTCTATCTCAGTTAACAGCCTCCTTCCCGCCGAAGTTGTCGAAAAAGGCAGCCAGACAGCAAGATTGACGGCATTCCCGAACAGGCGCAGTGATCTGTGCCAGAGCATTGGCGTGAGCGACTCATCAAGAAGAAATATCATCAACTGATCATCGCGAGATCTTTCTTTGAGAAAAGCGGAAACCTCCAGCGTGACAAGATCAACCAGAGCATGAAGCCCGGCAAGCGAGATCAATTCAATGCCAGCCCCTTCTGTTGGCGCAACTCCTCCGCCAAAGGACAACATAAGATTTTTTGCTGAATCAAAAGGCAGCTTTTCCGGCCCGGATAAATCGGAACCGAAAAGCGGCTGATCAATGAATAATCTTTCCTTTCTTATCTTCCGGTAGAAGCGCTCGGTTACCGGAGTTATTTCGGGAAGTCCGATAAATACTTCCCTTTCGCCGGAAGTGATTTCATCGAGCGCCGCTATTTCCAGCTCCGGCATGAAGAAATTTATTTTAGAAAGCCACTCACGAAAAGCCTGCGCGGTTTCCAGGTATTCCCCGAGCCTATTCCATTCATCCTCGGTAAACCGCTCGGCACCGAAAATTGTACCCCTGCCAATATTATATTCCGCAAGTTTAGTGATCAGAGGCAGAAGACTGGCGGCACGTCTGGCGGGATATTGCTCATCAGGGAATCTTTCAGCCAGGAACTGGATAAATAAAAGAAGCTGCTCTTCACCGGGAACAGGCTGAAGATTCAATCTTTCACCGTTTTTTCTAGTTATGTAGGAATTAAGGCCTTCTACCTTCGGAAGTATCCCGCCAAGTTCGCTGTGGATAAGATACTGTACAGGATCGATAGCTCTCTCATTGGCACAAATTATTGTCCAAGAGGAAAGATCAGGATGATCAACACGTAGAAGCTCTATTATCTTTTCTGAATATTGCGACATTTCGTCTCCCCGTGGACATTAATGTTTCTTTTAACCAATTTATTGCCGACAAAAAGCTTCGTGCTCCAATTATAATCTCAGAGTTACCTTAAATTGTCATTCCCGCGCAGGCTGGAATCCAGTTTCTTTCTAATAAGTATAAATCTTTCATTTCATTCTATTCTTTGGATTCCGTTCTTCAACGGAATGACGAAAGTCAAATTTTAATAGCATAATTTTTAAAATATGGTAACAAGGAGAAAATTTTTTTTCTTGACGCATTTATGAAATATTTTATCAATTCCACCGCCGATTATCATCAGCACGATTTAAATTCGCTGGGATGGGAGCTTACCGTCTGCAATTCTCTGGAACCGCTCAACAGCCCCTGCCGTAAAGCGCTTACATCGCCCTATTCCTTTGGCAAGCATCTTTATAATTTTCTTAGCAAAATAATCCCCTTTAATGATATCCGCTCCGTTTTAGAAATGGGCGGCGGCATGGGTTATTTAATGCGCGATTTTCTTACTTTAAATCCAAAGCTAAGGGCGAAAATGATTGATATATCCCCTTACCTTCTGGATAAACAAAAAGAAATGCTGCAATCATTGGGTGTTGATTTCGAGCTTGCCGACATTCTAACGGTTTCCTCAAACGATTTGTTCTGTTTTGATCTGGCTATTATGAATGAAAATCTTGGCGACTTGCCTACATTGGTCGCCGAACAAATAGAGGAAAATAATTCAGATCAGAATACTAACAACATTCTGGGAAAATTGGAGCATTTTAATAAAAAATATAATTTGCCGTTGGGATTAAATGAAAAAGAACATATCAATATCGGCGCAATGGAAATAGTTGAAAAACTCTGTCTGGCCGGAATCAAATATATTTATTTAAGCGAGCATAGCTGTGAAGCAGTTGTTCCGGAGGAAATGAAACCTTATCTTTCCTTCCCATCTTCCGGGATTCCCGAAATGATTTCTCTGAAGGGACATAAAGAATTTACCATTAAATTTTCTTACTTGCAGAAAATTGCCAAAATGTTGCATTATAAAACGCGACGCGGGGCTTTTGCCGATTTTCTTCCCCTGAATTTAAACGACAAAGTAAAAACCGCCCTGCGTCTTACAACGTCGTTTAATGATGAGCAGGAAATTGTCCGACAGTTTTTTTATGATATTTATAAATACGAATATTTAATTCTGATTAAGGGAGATGAAAAATGAAAACAAATGTCACCATTATTTTTTTCGCGGCAATTATTATCTTATTATTTTCCACTAGCCAGGCTTTTGCTTTTCGCTGCGGCTCAGGGCTGGTCAGCGAAGGCGACTCTAAAACACAGGTACTGGTGACTTGCGGCAAACCGACTTCAAAAGAAAAGTCTTGCGAAAATAGCCAGCAATACACAACTTTAAACAAACACGGTAAAGTCAAAAAGCATAAAAAATGCGGCAAAAAGTTAGAAGTATGGCATTACAACTGCGGTGATAACGACTTTATTTATAAACTTACCTTCGAAAACGAAAAATTAGCGGATGAAACCACTGAAGGCCGCGGCAGGGGCAAATCGGATTGCCGAGGGAAATAATTACAGTTTACTTTGTCATTCCGTACTTGATACGGAATCCAGTATTTTTATAACTAAGTCCAGGTTTTCGCCGGGACGACGTCTGGATAACCGGTATTACGGAAGAAAAAGTTGTTGTAGGATGGAGCAAACATAGCAGTTCCACCCCTATCTGAACATTTGGTGGATGTGCTTCGCTTCATCCACCCTACGTACTAATTTTTAAGTGATATAAAGTTAACTTTAATTGTCAGTCTTCTGTCCTATCACGGACAATGCCCCGAAAACCGGTGAGAAGTCCTGTTGAATCTTTTATTAGTGATACTGAGATATCAAGGTTTATTTTTGTCCCATCCTTTTTAATAGCTATCTCTGTCAACCTTCCATGCTGCTCCGAATGATAAACCTCGTTATAAAACTCAGACACTTTCGAAGCATTCTCTCTATCCATAAATTGGTCATAGTGCTTGCCTAACATTTCTTCACTGGCATATCCTATACGTTGTAACAACCATTTATTAACATAAGTGAATTCCCCGGCAAGACCTACCTCATAATAACCAGCATCAATGTCATCGAGAATGGTTCGATATTTTTCTTCGATTTCCTGTAACTCATCCTGCGTTCGCTTCCGCACGGTAATATCCTGAAAAACAGCAAAAATATATTCTCTGCTATTGAATTGCATAAAGTTAGTTTTTATTTCCACGGGAAAGATGTGGTTATCTTTTCTGATGAGGTAAGATTCAAGGGTCATTGAACCAATCGCTTTCATTTTTTCCCAGTGATCCGACCAAATCTCTACGGGAAATTCAGTGTCGATTTCCCATACCTTCATTGAGATTAATTCTTCTTTCGAATATCCCAAAGAACAGCACGCGGCCTCATTCACATCAAAGAGACTGCCATCTTCTGCTATCCAAATCATGGCATCTGAAGCATGTTCAAGAGAGAACTGCTTCAGTTTCAGTTCTTCCTTCGCCGATTTGTATCTCAATTTATTAGCTTTCATTTAAAGGCCTCTTGATGCTTTTCTTGCGATTCTTTTTAGAAGTTGTTCTTTAGTCTTGACTTCGTCTTTCAAAGTAGAATTTCATTGATTCAAAAATATTAAGAAACAGGATAATTTCCTTTTTCTATAAAAGAAAGGGTTGAAAATGTAAACTCATTACCCCTATGCGGGGAAGGACGCGAGAAGCAGCTTCCGTGTGTCCATTATTCTAAGATTTATCTTAGTGTACCTTCAAATTGGATAATGTCAATAAAATATTATAAGTGCTTTCTATCCGCAATTGTTATCTTAAATCATATAATAATTATACGGTCTGATTTCATAAACTGAGACAAGATTTAATTGGATACTGTGGGGTTGTTGAAAAACTCTGGGGAACTGTTCAAAAGCTTTTCCCGTACTTTGATACGGCATGGTCAGATGCAATGCACGAAAATAACCGAACCGCGAGGCGAATATGGATATACATTGAGCGGTGCGGTTTGCAGTTCAACGTAGCAGACCATGGTGCCCCATGGTGACCTTCAGGTTATTCAGGGTATGAACGTTTTTCAGGCCCCCCTGTCTTTCAAGTTAAGCCCAGCCTTCCACCGCAAGGGCATCATGCAGTTCGTCCGGATGATGACGGCAGTGATTTTCCAGATGGCTTGACTCAGCATGAGCTTTGCTATAAGGCCAGCCTTCCGCCATACGGTTGCGTTCGTGCAACTCATGCAAGAGAACATAACCTCGTTCCTGCTCAATTATGTCATTATCAATCCAAACTTCATTTTCCGGAACAAACTCGTAGACCTTATCATGCCCGCCTTCCGTAAAATCAATATCAAACGTACTTCTCACCAATCTGCCATTGACCAACCAAACCGTGATTCCGTTTTCCAGTTTTTTCCACATTTTTTCATGCATTTCATTTCCATTCGGAAGTTTCTGGCTAAGTTTGGTAATTTTTTTCAAATCACCGGCTTTTCTGCGTTCTTTTCTTTCATGCTTATCAGCTTCAACTATCGCATCTTCATATGGCATTCCCTTTTTCATTAAACGATATTCTACCAACAAGTGTTCGATAAAAAATTGTCTTTCATCATCGTGGGCTTCCTGATCCAGCCACAATTCTTTTTCCGGTATGTAAGAGTATCTGAAGTGCTGGCCGAAATTGGTGAATTCCTCATCGATATGGCCGCGAATGTAACTGCCGTCAACTATCCAGACTTTAAGATCACCGCGTTTGTCAACTTGTTTTACGTAAAGTGGTTTCAGAGGTTCTTTCATAAAAATGCTCCTTCTTAAGCAGGATATGCTTGGGAATATTTCTATGGCTTTTTTATACTATTTGCCGTCTTTTATCAACATGGTGGCGGGATCAAGGAGCAAATCCTTCGGAGAGGAATCAACCGATTTGCCCTTGAGAGATTTAATATATACTTCATCGCCTTTTGCCGCCAGTTGAACAATAACATCGAACAAATCCGCCACGTGCAGGAAAGAAAGGGGTAATCCGTTTTCCTGCGGCGGCTCATGGCGATGTGTATGTACGGTAAACCAGACACGCATCGAATATTTTCGCGCCAGTTCCTTCAACTGAACAAGCTGTCCGCGGCCGGCTTCATCAAATTTAAATCCGTCAATTATTACCATATGCGGTTTAAAAATATTCTGTTCCATCAAATCGGTTAAGCGCTCTTCCAGCCTCGGCGCGCTGAAGCCTTCAACTTTGAAAGTCATAATAAAACGATAAGGCTGAATTTTGTCCCAGTAATCATTGACTTCAGCTATACCAAAATTATCGGCGATATTATGAAATAACTCCTGGTACCACACATCAACTTTGCTCACCGCATCGTTCAGACTTACATGCAGAACGGAATTTTCGCGCAACATCATATTCAAGGCAACCTGAACAAGCAGAGCAGTCTTCCCTACTCCGGCATGAGCTAAAACGGCGCCAAATCCTCCGTTGGGTAAAATATCTTCATTTTCATAACCAAGATTAATTAGCGGATTACGATAAATCATTTCTTTTTTTACCATGACAATATCCTTATAAGTTAAATGGATAACATTTTTTTCCCTTTTCAGGGCAACGCCTATTGTTAACATTTTTTCAAATATACTAGGCGGCTGATTTTTTATTTGCTGCCGCTTCAAGGGTGATCTTCTCCGCAATCGACTGCGGCACTTGCCTGTAAATGGCAAACTCCATCGTGAACTGTGCTTTTCCTTGCGTGGCCGACCGCAGGATAGTCGAAAATCCAAACATTTCCGCCAGCGGCACCTGTGATTCAATCACGCACATGACATCTTCATCCTGAGAGCCGATAATCATTCCGCGACGCTGATTTAAAAGTCCCATTACCGGGCCTTGAAATTCCGTCGGAGTTTCTACAACTACTTTCATTATCGGCTCATGAATAACCGGCTTGGCCCGTAGATACGCGTCCTTAAATGCTCCGCGAGCACATGCCTGGAAAGCCATATCCGAAGAATCTACCGCGTGCGAAGCGCCATCATTGATGAGTACTTTCACACCCGTAATCGGAAATTCCAATTTTGGCCCTTTGGCCATGCTTTGTTTAAAGCCTTTTTCACAAGCAGAAATAAATTGTGTAGGAATGGAACCGCCGAATACTTTATTTTCAAAAATAAAATCGGCATCGCTGATCGGTTCAATAAAACCGGCAATGCGAGCAAATTGACCGGAGCCGCCGGTTTGTTTTTTGTGGGTATAATTAAAATCGGCACGCTGTGTGATTGTCTCGCGATAAGCAACGCGGGGATTACCTGTCGTGACATCTGCGCCATATTCCCGCCGCATTCTTTCTACATAAATATCCAGATGCAATTCACCCATACCTTCGATAATTGTTTCATTGGTTTCGGGATCAACAAAAGTTTTAAAAGTTGGATCTTCCTTACAAAATCTATTTAGCGCCTTGGCCATAGCCATTTGCGATTTGTTGTCTTTGGTCGTGATGGCCGCAGATATAACTGGTTTGGGCACATACATGGAAATCATAGTTACATTTGTTCCCGGGGA
>JAPLJP010000024.1 GCA_026388535.1 Deltaproteobacteria bacterium
CTTAATCAAGCCATTACCTTCGCAGGCCTCACAGCGCCCGCCTTTCACGTTAAAGCTGAACCGTCCCGGTTTATAACCGCGCATCCGCGCTTCGGGAAGATTGGTAAATAGATCACGGATAAAAGAAAATATTCCCGTATAGGTTACCGGATTAGATCGCGGCGTGCGGCCGATGGGATGCTGATTAATCATGATGACCCGTTCAATATCTCCCAAGTCTACAACCTTTTTAATTTTTCCCATCGATCCGTTATACTGATTTAAACGTCGCGCCAGCACTTTATAAAGAGTTTCAATAATCATTGTGCTTTTGCCTGAACCGGACACGCCGGTTACCGCCGTAAATACTCCTACAGGTATTTTAATATCAATATTTTTGAGGTTGTTTTCGCTGGCCCCTTCCAGAATAATATATCTGCCCTTAATTGAACGTCTTTTTGACGGCAGAGCTATGGATTCCTTCCCCGATAAATATCTGCCGGTGAGCGAATCATCGCTTTGCAAAATTTCCCCGGGAGTTCCTTGAAAAACTATTTCTCCTCCCTGTGTTCCGGCGCCAGGTCCCATATCCACAATATGATCGCAGGCCAGTATCATGTCGGCGTCATGCTCCACAACCAGCACGGTATTGCCCATATCGCGCAGTTTTTTCAAAGTATCAATCAGGCGCAGATTATCCTTCTGGTGCAGTCCGACCGTAGGCTCATCCAATACATATAAAACTCCCATTAATCCGGAACCGATTTGCGTGGCCAGCCGGATTCGCTGACTTTCCCCTCCTGATAAGGTGGATGTGGATCTTTCCAGACTTAAGTAATCCATACCGACATTTAGCAGAAATTGAAGGCGACTTTTAATTTCCTTAATAATTCTTTCGGTGATATTTTTCTCCTGCGGCGACAGTGTCAGTTGTTCGAAAAATTTAAAACAGTCGCTGATGGACATTTTGCAGAGCTCGTAAATATTTTTCCCGTTCACTCTGACGGCGAGGATTTCTTCTTTTAAACGCGCGCCATGACAGGTATCGCAGGCGCTCAAATCAATATAACGCATCAAATCATTGCGTATTGTTGTCGAAGTGGTTTCCTTCCAGCGGCGTTCAAGTTGTTTGATCGCGCCTTCAAAAGGCCGGTGAGTGAAGTATCTTTTATCGGGACGATCATGATAAAATTTAATATTCTCCTTGCCTGATCCGTAAAGAAGAATCTTTTGAATTTTTTCCGGCAACTTATTGAACGGCGTGTTAACATCAAAACCGTAATGAGAGCTCAAGGCGTCTAAGAGGTTGTGGTAATAAAGAGAATTTCTGCCCGCCCAGGGCGCAATCGCCCCTTCTCTCAAAGATAATCCGGCATCAGGCACAACCAGATATTCTGTAAAATGCATACAGGAACCCAGACCATTGCAATCAGGACAGGCTCCATAGGGACTGTTAAAGGAAAACATGCGGGGAGTAAGCGCGGGAATATTTATTCCGCAATCGGGACAGGCGTATTTTTCACTGAAAAGAATTTCCTCGCCGTTAGCCAGAACGACGCGAACGAGTCCTTCCGCGCGGCCGGCCGCGATCTCCAGAGAATCCCGCAATCTCTTTCTCACGCCTTCTTTCAGCACCAGGCGGTCAATAACAAGATCAATATCGTGGCGTTTATTTTTTTCCAGAATAATTTCTTCCGCCAGATCTCGAATCCCCCCGTCAATCCGGACGCGTGCGAATCCATCCTTCTGGAGTTTTTTTAATTCTTTCTGAAATTCACCTTTTTTCCCGCGCACCAGCGGCGCCAAAACACTGAAAGACGTATTAGCCGGAAGCGAAAGAATGCTTTCCAGAATACCGTCAATTGTTTGTGATTTGATTTCCCGACCACAGCGATAGCAATGACACACACCGATGCCGGAGTAAAGCAGACGAAAATAGTCGTAAATTTCAGTGACCGTGCCTACAGTGGAACGCGGATTATGGCTGGCCGTGCGCTGCTCGATAGCAATCGCGGGAGATAAACCTTCAATCGATTCCACACTCGGCTTATCCATTTGTCCGATAAACTGGCGCGCGTAAGTGGAAAGGGATTCCACATACCGCCTTTGACCCTCAGCATAAATTGTGTCGAAAGCGAGCGATGATTTGCCGGAACCGCTAACTCCGGTAATAATGACAAACTTATCTCTGGGTATATCTAAACTAATATTTTTTAAATTATGTTGAGATGCCCCTCTGATTTTTATCGCGTCCATATTTTTACTTTTATTAATCTTTTACAATCTTTTTTCAATATGCGACTTGGCAC
>JAPLJP010000075.1 GCA_026388535.1 Deltaproteobacteria bacterium
AAAACACCCTGACCGTTTGATTAGATTTGAAGAAGCCCGCCGCCCTTACATAAGAGCGGCGGGCTTTTATATTAATGGATATAATTATTATTTATGCTCGGTAAATCAACCTTTAATGAGACTCGCTGAAAACGAATCCCGACGAGTCGGGATGAAGTTCGAAGCGCTAGTCGAATTATCCCACGTGCGAAGCTAAGTAGGGCTAATATTTGATAGCTACCTGGTATTAAATATCTACTTAATAAAGATAAGAAATTTCGGGT
Source organism: Deltaproteobacteria bacterium (assembly GCA_026388535.1). Classification (GTDB taxonomy): domain Bacteria; phylum Desulfobacterota; class Syntrophia; order Syntrophales; family Smithellaceae; genus Smithella. The sequence continues at coordinate 264 of JAPLJP010000075.1, forward strand.
TCCTGCCCTTGACAGGGAATATACCCGTAAATATATTAAGTCCGCTTTACTGGACATATTCAAAAAATGACTCCGGGCAGGTAAGTATGGAAGATCACATAATAAAAACATTTAAGGAAAGCAACCGCGTCAAGGATATTTTCATTAATGAAAATCTTAACAAACTGATTAATGTTATCGAGGCGCTGATTACCGCCCTAAAAGCGGGTAACAAGATTTTACTTTTCGGCAATGGCGGTTCGGCTGCCGACGCTCAGCATATTGCCGCGGAATTTGTGAATCGTTTCATAATAGAACGTCCGCCTCTTCCGGCCATAGCCTTGACCACCGATACTTCCGTAATCACCAGCATTGGCAACGATTATGATTTCTCCGAAATATTCAGTAAGCAAATCAGGGCCATAGGCCAGCCCGGGGATGTCGCCTGGGGTATTAGCACCAGCGGCAATTCCGCTAATGTTTTAAAAGGCCTCGAAATGGCCAAAAAGACGGGTCTGATAACTATCGCTTTCACCGGCAAGGACGGAGGAGACATCGCGAAGATTGCTGATTTTTCCATTCATGTGTCTTCGTCCAGTACGGCGCGTATTCAGGAAACGCATATTACAGCCGGTCATGCCATTTGTGAATTAGTAGACATAAAACTTTTTCAGAAACCTGATTTTAAATAATAATAACTTTTTTCAGAGGTACGGGTGAAGAATAAAAAAGAACATTCTGAACATATTGCTAAACATGATCAATCCGGCGAGCACCATAATGAAAAAGTTGTCGCGGAAAATCATAACCAGGAAAATGAAGATTTAAAGAAAAAGCTGGAAGAGAAGGAAAAAGAATCCACGGCTAATTACGATAAATATCTGCGCGCGGTTGCCGAACTGGATAATTACAGATAGCGTGCGGCTAGGGAAAAAGCCGACATAATCAAGTACGGCAAAGAAGATATCATCAAAGATATTCTGCCTTTTATGGATAGTCTGGACAGGGCTTTGGAGCACGACACCGGCGATGTTCAGGCGTTTAAAGACGGCGTTGCTCTGATTCAGGACCAGCTTTTGTGTTGTTTGAAAAAGCACGGCGTCGAAAGGATTGAAACCGTGGGCATGGATTTCGATCCTAACTTTCACGAAGCTTTAATGCAGACGGAAAGCGACCAGCATGAAGATAACAAGATCGTCAGTGAAATGGAAAAGGGTTATTTACTAAACGGCCGACTTTTAAGACCTTCAAGGGTCTGCGTCTGTAAAAAACCAAATAAAGAAAATGATGTATGTGAAAATAATGAGGATATAGGAGAATAAGGAGGAAGAAATATGGGAAAAATTATTGGAATTGATTTAGGAACAACCAATTCGTGCGTAGCTATAATGGAAGGCGGAGACCCTGTTGTTATCGCCAATCAGGAAGGAAATCGCACCACGCCGTCTATTGTGGCCATCTCGGAAAACGGTGAAAGGCTTGTGGGTCAGGTCGCTAAAAGACAGGCCATTACCAACTCGGAAAATACAGTTTACGCAGTCAAGAGACTGATCGGCAGAAAATATACATCCAAAGAAGTTCAGTACGATATCAAGATAATTCCTTATAAAATAACTGAAGCTTCCAACGGCGACGCGCAAGTCACCGTACGAGGGAAGAATTATTCACCCGCAGAAATATCGGCTATGATTCTGACAAAAATGAAACAGACAGCCGAAGATTATCTGGGAGAGAAGGTAACCGACGCGGTTATTACCGTTCCGGCCTATTTTAACGATTCTCAGCGGCAGGCAACTAAAGACGCGGGCAAAGTCTCCGGCCTGAACGTTTTGCGTATTATCAACGAACCCACCGCGGCGGCTTTGGCCTACGGCCTGGACAAGAAAAAGGATGAGAAGATTGCGGTCTTTGATCTGGGCGGCGGAACGTTTGATATTTCTATTTTAGAACTTGGCGACGGCGTATTTGAAGTCAAATCCACCAATGGCGACACTCATCTCGGCGGCGAAGACTTCGACCAACGCGTCATGGATTATCTGGTTGCTGAATTCAAGAAAGATCAGGGCATTGATCTGCGCAGTGATAAGATGGCCCTTCAGCGCCTGAAGGAAGCGGCGGAAAAAGCCAAGATGGAGCTTTCCACGACGATGGAAACTGATATCAATCTTCCTTTTATCACGGCGGACGCTTCCGGCCCCAAACATATGAATATTAAACTCTCCAGAGCAAAACTGGAATCACTCGTGGAAGAATTAATTAATAGAGTGGTCGGACCCTGTCAGACAGCAATTAAAGATGCCAACTTATCTACGAAAGATATTAACGAAGTAATTCTGGTCGGCGGTATGACTCGTATGCCGCGCGTTCAGCAGAAGGTAAAAGAACTTTTCGGCAGGGAACCGCATAAGGGCGTCAATCCGGATGAAGTTGTGGCCGTCGGCGCCGCTATTCAGGGTGGTGTTCTGGCAGGCGATGTCAAAGACGTCTTGTTGCTTGATGTAACACCTCTGTCTTTAGGTATAGAAACTTTAGGCGGAGTTATGACCCGACTAATCGAGAAAAACACGACCATCCCCTGCAAAAAGAGTCAGATTTTCTCCACGGCCGCTGACAATCAGCCGGCGGTGAGCATTCATGTTCTGCAGGGTGAACGTCAGATGGCTCCCGATAATAGAACATTGGGACGCTTTGAACTGGTGGGCATTCCAGCAGCACCGCGCGGCGTGCCGCAAATTGAAGTTTCCTTTGACATTGACGCCAACGGCATAGTGCACGTCAACGCTAAAGACCTGGGCACCGGCAAGGAACAGAGCATCAAGATTACCGCTTCCAGCGGTTTATCCGAAGCTGAAATTCAGAAATTAGTTCGCGAAGCCGAGGCGCACGCGGAAGAAGACAAACGCCGCAAAGAGTTGATCGAAGCAAGAAATCAAGCAGATTCTATGGTTTACAGCGTGGAAAAGAACATCAAAGAATTCGGCGACAAAGTCGATGCGGCGGAAAAAACCAAGATTGAAGAAGCGATAACCAAAACGAAAAAAGCGCTCGAAGGCGAAGATACTGAAGCCATCAAGAAGGCGCAGGATGAATTGATGAATGTTTCGCATAAACTGGCGGAAGCCATGTACGCGAAGACTGCCGGCGGTCAGGGTGGACCGGGGGCAGAGGGCGGAGCACAGCAACAGGCCGGCGATCAGCAGCAGGCATCCGGCAAGAAAAATGACGATGTGGTCGATGCCGACTTTGAAGAAGTAAAATAGTAATCAGAAAATGATTTAAGTTAAGAGCCCGGAACGGTACACGCTGTTTCGGGCTTTTTATATAGCCCCGCATAAAAAAATATTGTACAATAGTTATTATAAAGGATAACTATGCATAAATTTTCGTTTATGAAAATAATGCTCTCTGGTTTGCTGGGTGTTATGGTTTTATTTTTCGTTTCATTTTCTACCGCTCAGGCCATCGAGAAACAATTTCAAGATTCAACTCACAGTTGTTCGGCGATTCTTCTGACCAATGAAGATTACTTCCCTGCATTGTTAAAGGCCATTGAAGAAGCGCGAAGCGAAATTTTCATGTCGATATTTTCTTTTAAAGCCGGTGCGCATAAAAACAGTTATCCTGACCGGATTCTGGGGCATCTGGCCAAAGCGGCGCAAAGAGGAGTTACGGTCTTTGTCATTTTAGAAAACACGGGCAGTCCGTATGACGAACTTAATATTCAAAACAGACAAACGGGGAAGCTTCTGGCAGAGAAAGGGATAAAAGTTTATTACGATGATCCTAAAACGACAACACATACAAAACTTATTGTAATCGATCAGCGGCTGGTTTTTCTGGGCAGTCACAATCTTACGCAATCGGCTTTAAAATATAACAATGAGATTTCTATTTTACTGGACAGGCCCGATCTGGCTAAACGCTCTCGCGACTATATGCTGAAAATCATCAGGGAGGCAAAATGAAATTTTACCGTATATTCGACAAAATATTCATTTTGTCGCTGATAATTTTCTCTCTCTGCTTTTCCCAAATGGCAATTGCCGAAGAAAAACCCGCCCCGATTCCATCCGCGGAAATAAAATCATCGGCAGTAAAACCGCCGGTAGCCGAATCTCCGGCCATTGCGCCTCTGCCGGACAAGCTCAACCGCAATACTCTGGGATGCGTGCTTCCCTTATCCGGACAATATGCTGATTCGGGGAATAAAGCGCTGGATGCAATCCTGCTATCCGCGGGAATATTTGACGAGAAGAATAAAACTTCGCGGGAGATTATTGTTGAAGATTCCCGCGGATTGCCGGAAGCAACAAAAGCGGCCATAGAACGTCTGGCCAATACTAAAAATGTTATGGCGATTATTGCCATTACAGGAATGGCAGAAGCTATGGATGCCGCCAGTGAAGCAAACAAGTGGAAAGTGCCGTTAATTTTAATAACATCCAAAGAAGGAGTGACTTCCGCGGGCGAATATGTCTTCCAGCATTTTTTGACGCCCACACAGCAAATCAGGGCATTGGCAAAATATGCTATTGATGACTTGAATTGCGCGATATTTTCCATCCTTTATCCGCAGGATGATTACGGCGAGGAAATGGTAAAGATTTTTCGCGAGGAAGTAGCACGCATAGGCGGCAAGGTGGAAAAAGCAATTCCCTACAGTAAGAAGCAAACAGACTTTAAGGAAGAAATCAATAAGCTGACCGACAACATTGTCCATTCCGCCAAAAAAATTAATGCCGATAAAAATATACCTAAAGATCCAATTCGTGTTGATTTCGAAGCCTTGTTTATTCCTGATTCCGGTTCACGGGTAAAAATGATTACTTCGCAACTTGCTTTCTATGATATTAAAGATTTTAA
>JAPLJP010000120.1 GCA_026388535.1 Deltaproteobacteria bacterium
GCGTGAACATGAAGAAGAAGCCGACCGATTGGGTATAAGCTACCTCGTCAGCGCCGGTTACTATCCGGCAGCCATGGTCGATTTTCTTAAAATAATGAAACAGTATGAGTTTCTTTCTAAAACTATACCTTCTTATCTGCAAACACATCCTGGTACCGATGATCGCATTTTTTATTTGGACAGCTTGATTTTAACTCAATATCGCCAGGTAGGAGCAAAAAATATTATTGGCAATTTCGGCAGGATGCAAGCCTTGGTTTTATTAGACACGGCTGCTCTGAATATGAAGTACAGACAACTGGAAGAGTCTTTAAAAAAAGACCCTGATAATATTGATTTGCTCTACACCCTTGCTTTAGCTGAAGATCAAATGGGACAAACAAATTCTGCCCTCAAACACTATCAAAAAGCGCTGATTTTATCTCCGCGTGATGAAGATGTTTTGAAAAATATCGGTTTAATTTATTTAAAAATGGGAAAAGCTGATCTTGCGCAAGACTATCTTCTGCGGGGTGCAAATCTAAATGCCAACAATGATGAAATTACTTTGGCGCTGGGCAAGGCCTATTTTGCTTTAGGTAAGTATCAAAATGCTCTTGACTGCTACCTGAAACTGAAAGATAAAATTTTTGATAATGAAGATATTAACTACTTCATTGCCATGACCTACGGCAAACTGAATAATCAAGGTGAGTCTCATTATTATTTCGGATTATATTTCAAAAAAGAAAAAAAGAAAGAAAGCGCTCTTTTTCATTTTAAAGAAGCGCTCAATTATTTTCCTCAGGATTCGGAACGAAACAATGCCATTAATCAGGCGATTAAAGAATTAAACTCTGATGCTTCTTCGCGTTTGTTCAAAAAATCAACGCCTTGAATAAAATATTTTTATAACCATTACGGATAATATTTCAGTATCAACTTGACATTGCTGATTTCTCTGCATATCTTAAAGACGAACATTTCTTCAAAGGATAATATAAATGCCTATTTACGAATTCAGATGCAAAAAATGTAAAAAGATATTTGAAAGTTTGATCTTTTCATCAACGGAAGAAAAAAAACTTTCATGTCCTCAATGCGGAGCAAATAAAACTGAGAAAGTAATGTCCGTATCCGCCAAAAGAAAGTCCAAGGGTTCATCTGGTTCAGCCGGTTCATCATGCTCAGCCACCTCCTGTCCACCCGGATGCTCCTGTCACTAGTGAGTTTTTTCCAAAATAAAATATTCGCATTTGTCTGAAACCACCTATCCAGAAACTATGTTCACAAGTCATCCAATACCATTTCTAAATCAAAGATGATATTGAGGCGGTAGTGAAACTCGAATTACAGTTACGCAGTAAACTGGAATTCGTTAGTTGAACTGTCCCTCTTCAGAGGGGCTAGGCGGAGGCGACGAGGCGTATTGTAAACATACGTTGAGGAAGCCGACAACGACGCCAACAAAAATAGCGCTTTGATTTAGAATTGGTATCATTCTTTTATATTGCGAAAAAACACTTAATACATTATAAGACTCCAACTTAATATTTAATGAAAGGAGCTCACAAAGTGAACATTTTAATTTTTGGCCCCAATGGCAGTGGCAAAGGAACACAAGGCGCAATCGTGCAAAAGAAATATGGAGTACCCCATATTGAAACCGGCGTTATTTTCCGGCAGAATATTTCGAAAAAAACCCCTCTGGGCGAAAAAGCGAAAGCATTTATTGACCGCGGCGAACTTGTCCCCGACGATATTACCATCCCCATGATTCTGGACCGCATCAAAGAAGACGATTGCAAAAAAGGATGGCTTTTAGACGGCTTTCCCCGCAATCTGGCTCAGGCGGAAGCCCTTTGGGCAGCCTTGCAGAAAGAGAAGATTCAGCTTGATTATGTCATCGAAATAAACCTGGATCGCGAAACAGCCAAAAAGCGCATCATGGGACGCAGACTCTGCAAAATGGACAATAACCATCCCAACAATATTTACATTGACGCCATCAAACCGCACGAACATGACGGCAAAATTAAATGCCGTGTCTGCGGCTGCGAAGATATGACCGCGCGCGCTGACGATCAGGATACCGCGGCAATTGATAAACGTCATGGCATTTACTATGACACAAAAACCGGCACTTTGGCCGCGGTCAATTACTTCAAAGAAAGAACCAAGGTTATTGCTGTTGACGGCAGTGTAGGCGTCAAAGAAGATCGGAAGAGC
>JAPLJP010000140.1 GCA_026388535.1 Deltaproteobacteria bacterium
GCCCTGTAGTTATTTATTCTAAATCATGAAAATATCAGTTCGCCATCAGGCCGTCGACATTTTAAATAAAGTAAGCGCGAGTCAGGATTTCGCCAGTCCTCTTATCAACGATTGTCTGGATAAAAACGATTTATCGGGAACGCCGGATGGGCGTCTGCTCACCCATCTTGTTTACGGAGTCCTGCGCTTTCAGGGTCACCTTGATTGGATATTGACAAAGTTCTATCGCGGCGATCTTGAAAAAATGGATGAAGGCATAAAGAACGTTTTGCGTGTCGGGCTTTATCAATTAAAATTCAGCGACCGTCTGCCGGATTTTGCTGTTGTGGATGAAGCAGTCAAGATTGCCAAAATACTAAAGCCGGATAAAAGCGCGCTGGTCAACGCTGTTTTAAGAAATTATCTGCGCCGCGGCCAAAAGATATCCTTCCCTTCTCTTAAAAATAATCCGGCCGAATATATAGCGGCGTTTCATTCGCATCCTCTCTGGCTTGTTAAAAAATGGATAAAAATATTTGGTCCCGAAGAAACAAAGTCTTTATGTTCAGTCAATAACGAATTGCCGCCGCTTACTCTGCGCGTCAACACTCTGAAAATATCCCGTAAAGATTTGATACAAAAACTTACCTCCACCGGATTCGCACCGGAGGTAACTAAATTTTCTCCAGACGGCATTATCCTGAACACTTCGGCGAACCCGATTCAAAAAACGGATTTCTTTGATAATGGGTTCCTGCGCATTCAGGATGAAGCGGCACAACTTATCTCTTACCTGATTAATCCGGAAAGTGCAGAATTAATACTGGATGCTTGTGCGGGCGCGGGAGGCAAGGCTACACATTTGGCTGCAATCCTCAAGAACAAAGGACGAATTGTCGCTGTCGACCGCCATTCAGAAAGAATTAACGAACTAAAGCAGGAAGCGGCGCGTCTGGGAATAAATATCATCGAAACTCAGCCGGCTGATTTAAGTATCGGCCTGCCGGATTCATTGAAAGAAATATTTGATTATGTTCTTGTGGATGCGCCCTGCTCCGGGCTGGGAACATTGCGCCGTAATCCGGAAATCAAGTGGCGCACGACAGAAAAATATTTGCTTAATTTTGCTACCGCTCAAAAAATAATCCTGCAAAACGCCTCGGCTGCTGTCAAAAAAGGAGGCCGATTGATATATTGCACCTGCTCGCTTCTGCCTCAGGAAAATGAAAATATTGTTGATGATTTTTTAAAGCTGAACACAAATTTTTCTTTATGCCGCCCGCCCGTGTCAATAAACCAGCAACTGGTTGACCATCGCGGTTTTTATCGCACTTATCCGCATAAACATAATATGGATGGATTCTTTGGGGCGATACTTGAGCGCCAATAACTCCAAGGACTATGTCGTAATTAACTTTCCTGTCATTATTTGCTTTGCGTGTCCCCCGCTTGCGGTGGTTTAAGGGGGTGGATATATTAATGTAACTGTAATTTTCACCGTAGGGTCGTTTTCCAAACGCACCGTTCCGGACTGCTCGGGGAGCAGTCCCTACAATTCCACTTCCGTCACTGCGTCTGCCCGGCGCATGCAGGGTGACACCTCTCGGAAATCCTCCCGACTTCGCGCCAGCGGAGGATATAGAATGAATTTTCCCCTATTGCAACATAGTCTTCCAGCCGCCCCGATATCATCTATAATTTAAAATGATATAATATTAATAACTTATATGATTGATTTCAGTTGACGTTTTCAGTGAAAAAATGTTATTGCACAAACACTTTTTCAGGGAGAATGATGATGTTCGTAAAACAAATGCAGGTCGGCCATATGGCCGTCTTCGCCTATCTGGTCGGAGATACAATCACCGGAGACGCTCTGGTTATCGATCCGGCGGATGATGTCAAAGGGATTATTGCCGAAGCCAAGAAAAATAATTTGCGGATTAATAATATTGTTAATACCCACGGCCATGTTGATCACATCAGCGGCAATACCGAAATGCAGAAAGCCACGGGAGCAAAAATAATTGTACACGAAGATGACGCTATTATGCTGACCTCAACACCGGCTATGATATTAAAGATGTTCGGAGCAAAGGCGTCGCCTCCCGCTGATATCCTGGTAAAAGACGGCGATATAATTTCCGTGGGCAATGTCACGCTCAAGGTTATTCATACTCCTGGACACTCTCCCGGCGGAATCAGCTTATATTCGCCCGGCTTCGTATTCACCGGAGACACTCTGTTTGTTGAAGCTGTGGGCAGAACTGATTTACCCGGCGGATCATGGCAGACAATGTATAAATCCATTAAGGAAAAACTTTTCTCTCTTCCCGAAAATACAAAAGTGATGCCCGGCCATAATTACGGCCGCACGCCGACTTCAACCATAGGCCATGAAAAAAAATACAATCCATCAGTCCGCTAAAAGGAGCAACTATTTATGAGAAAAAACATACAGACGACAGAATTTAAAAATCTGAATCTGGTTGGCCGTGGAAAGGTTCGCGATATTTATTCGATTAACAATTATCTGCTCATCGTAACCACCGACCGCATCTCGGCGTTTGATGTTATCATGCCTAATCCCGTGCCGAACAAGGGCGTGATTCTAAATCGCATGTCCGCCTTCTGGTTTGAAAAAATGAAAGACATTATCGGCAATCATATTGTTTCCACTAATCCCGCCGAGTTTCCCGAAGAATGCGCGCCCTACCGCAAAGATCATGAAGGCAGAAGCATGCTGGTTAAAAAAGCATCTCCACTGCCGGTTGAGTGCATTGTCCGCGGTTACCTGAGCGGCTCGGGCTGGAAGGATTACCAGCACAACAAAACTGTTTCCGGCATCAGACTGCCGGATGAGCTGAAAGAATCATCCAGATTACCCGAACCAATTTTCACGCCGACGACCAAAGCGCCGGAAGGCGAACACGATTCTCCCATCAACAGAAAAGAAATGGAGGATATTATCGGCGCGGATATTACCGATAAGGTCATTAAAAAAAGCCTGGCCGTCTACGAACGCGCCGC
>JAPLJP010000052.1 GCA_026388535.1 Deltaproteobacteria bacterium
ACACTTTTGTGCATTTACCGCAATTGATGCAGTTTTCTCCCCTCTCAATCTTGAATTTGTACACATAATCCAGATTAAGAGGCGTTACTTTTGCGTGAATGTGATATTTTTTCGGCATAGTTTTTAATTCATCTTCTCAGTCTAGTATTTTAATATTCTGTGGCTCAGTTATTACGATCCACCATTTCCCAGTATTCCTTGCTATCGTCAACCCGTTTAAGAAATTCACTGATTTTATCTTCAGGACGGCCAAATTTAGATTCAACCCTCTTTTCCAGCGCATCCCAGAGCATCATCAACTCCAGATTGGTTTGACATATTTCTTCACAAGCTTTGCAATGCATACACATAAATACATTTTCAGCTTCTTCTTTAGTCACCGGCCGGCCCTCGATGAGCTTTTTAGCCAAAGCAATTTTCCCAACTATGGGTGACAGCAAAATAAGCATATTTATGGAAAAGCTAAAAATGCCCGGACGAAAGACTAAGGCCGGAATATTGAAGAGCTTTGATTTGATTCCGAAGAATTTGCCCGGATTCATGATATTATTCGGATCAACCTTTGCTTTGTATGCCAGCAGATCCCTTTTCTTCTCAGCATTGTATAGATGATTGATGAAGGCGGCGTTCCAGATACCCAAACCATAGGGCTCGGCGCCCATGGAAACTGCCGTTTGGGTAAGCATTTGCTGTAACGGCAAGGCTATGTAATATCTCGTCTTCCTGGAGTCGCAGAGGAAGTTGGTCATAATGAGAGCCATCTTTTCATCAATAATGTATGAATCGATGAAGATATCCACACCAAAATTCGCCCCAAGTTTTTTTGCTTTGGCAATAAATCCTGCCGCCGATTCAATCTGAATAATGCTTTCACTCGCCAGAATGGTCGGTCCGAGGCGCTTTGTTTTCATGCCAAACAGACGTTCATTCCATAAATAACTTGCCACATAGCGAGGCGCTTCATCAAGATTGGCGGTTTGTGCAATGGCCTTTAAAAATTTTTCATCATCATCAAGGCTGCTTAACTCTACCAGAACCCCTGCGCTCTTTTTAAATACGGCAGAATGCAACAAATCATTAATATCAATTAAATGATTTTCATCCAGAAAGCGGATGACGTCAGGTTTCGCACTCTGCGCCTCTTTGTTTTTAACTAATTTTTCAATAAATTCGAAAGCCGCGCCGTCACTGGGGAAATAAAACAGATGAGGGTATGAGGCTTGGGGAATGTCGCGTAATTTAAGATTTATTTCGACAATGATTCCAAACACCCCTTCAGTGGAGATAAAGTACATAAAATCAGGATCGGTAGGCGTAATTTTTCTGGATTCACCGGACGGCGTTATAACGGTTATTGATACAATCTGGTTGGCTAAGTGGCCATAGCGAAAACTGTTAATGCCGTAACCGCCTGTGGCAATCCAGCCGGCAACTGTGGAAAACTTGCTTGACGGATATGTCATCAGACATAAGCCTTCTTTTTTAGCCAGAATATCAATATCGCTCCATCTTGCTCCTGCCTCCACAGTTATTGTCTTTTGCGCTTTGTTGAGATATAGGATTTTTCGAAAAGGAGATAAATCAATAACTATTCCCGCGTTTGTCGGGATTACTCCCCCGAATCCCCATGATGCGGCGCCTCTCGGTATAACAGGCACTTTTTGCTCATTGGCAAATTCCAGCACTTTTTTTATATCTTCGGCTTTTTTCGGATGTACGACATAATCAGGTTGTATCTTAAAGAATGTTTTGGTCATGATTGTAGGAACATCGCCTATATCATGACTGTACATTTCTTTTTCTTCTTCTTTGTCGATAATTTTTATATCGCCCGCGATTTTTCTGAATTCTTCTGCCAGCTTCATGTTTTATATATCTCTTCCGTTACTATATTAATGATAAATCACTATTTATCAATAGTGTAAACGTTGCTTAAAAGCAAAATGAATGCCAAAGGCTTAATTTTAATGAATTAACAATCAATAAAAGAATAAAGAAGGGATTTATTCGTGAAACTCCAATTCTAATGAAACTCAGATATTACAAGCGGAGCACAGTAATATCTGTAAGTTGAATTATCCCACGTGCGAAGCTAAGGGGGACTATTATTAGCGAAACGTTTCTAAGGTTTGCTTTAGGGTTCATGCCCGTGATTTATAGAAAATTTAGGTTAGGGCGAAAAATACGGAATTAAGCAATAGATATAATGTTACAATGTTGTTCTTTTGCCCGTATTTACAATACATAATTGTTCTTTTATGTGTTGTTTATTATCAAAAATTAACCCTTAGCCTTTTCCTATCCGCGCTTCAATAACGTATTAGATTTCATGGAAGTTATATAAATGAGCCTGTATGTTATCAATATTAAAGTGGACGAATAGCCGCGAATTGTTATAATATACAGGAAATATGCGATATGGCATATTTTTCGCACTAAGCTAATCAGTTAAATAAGTACTCTTTTTATGTGTTAAGTTTGTTTCGGAAGTATTGATAAAAAATTTTGTTGGAAGTCAGGTAATACTACAAAAACAAATGGAGGAACTATGAAAAAATCGAAACCGGTAATCGCATCGGAGAGGAATTACATCATAGAAAAGGAAAAATTCGTTCCGGTATCTGAATATTATGGTGAAGACACCTTTAGTCATAAGGTGATGAAGGAAAAACTGCCGAAAGACACATTTAAAAAACTGATGGAAGCAATCAATGAAGACAAGATTCTTGATATTGCAACGGCAGATATCGTGGCTCATGCCATGAAAGAATGGGCGCTGGAAAAAGGAGCGACTCATTTTGCCCACTGGTTCCAGCCGATGACGGGAATCACGGCCGAAAAACACGATGCCTTTGTCGATCCCTCCGGAATTGGAGAAGTTGTGGAGAAATTTTCCGGAAAGCAACTCGTGCAGGGAGAGCCGGACGCGTCAAGTTTCCCATCAGGAGGCATTCGGGCAACCTTCGAAGCCCGGGGTTACACGGCATGGGATATGTCTTCACCGGCCTTTATCAGAAGAAACGGCATCTCGACAACATTGTGCATTCCCACAGCCTTTATTTCTTATACAGGTGAGGCGCTCGACAAAAAGACTCCGCTGCTCAGATCGAACAGGGCGGTAAACACCAGCGCGTTGAATATGTTGAAACTTCTGGGCAGTAAAAATGTCAAAAAGGTTTATGCAACTCTGGGACCCGAACAGGAATATTTTTTAATTGATATGGATTATTTCTTCAAACGGCAGGATCTCGTGCTTGGCGGCCGTACTATCGTGGGCGCGCCACCGGCTAAAGGTCAGGAGTTGGAAGATCAGTATTTCGGCAGCATCAAAGAAAGAATGTCTTCTTACATGCATGATGGTATTCCGGCTAAAACAAGACATAATGAAGTGGCGCCTTCTCAGTTTGAGCTCGCTCCTGTATTTGAAGAAGCCAATCTGGCAGTCGATCATAACCAAATCGTTATGGACACCATGCAGTCAGTAGCTAAAAAACATAGCCTTGCGTGCTTGCTCCATGAAAAACCTTTCGCGAAAATAAATGGCTCAGGAAAACATGTTAACTGGTCGCTTTCCGATAATAACGGTAACAACCTTTTAAATCCCGGAAATACTCCTCATGATAACATAACATTTCTTGTCTTTCTGGTTGCCGCGGTTCGAGCCGTCTATAAAAATGCCGATATCCTCAGGGCATCTGTCGCAACTTATGCCAATGATCACAGACTGGGCGCAAACGAAGCTCCGCCGGCAATTATTTCCGTATTCCTGGGCGATCAACTGACAAAAATTCTTGCCAATATAGAAAAGGGAACAGTAAACAAAGCCACTGATGCTGAAATTATCGATCTGGGTATTTCATCACTGCCGATAGTAAGCAAAGATAATACCGATCGCAACCGGACATCGCCGTTTGCTTTTACCGGCAATAAATTTGAGTTCAGAGCCGTTGGTTCATCGCAGTCTATTTCTTTTCCCGCCACAGTGCTGAATACAATCGTTGCCGAAAGTATCGATCATCTGGCCGAAAAGATAAAAGCCAAAGGTGCCAAGAATATTAATCAGGCTGTTTTTGAGGTTTTGAAAAGCGAGATCAAAGATATCAAGCCCGTATTATTCAATGGCGACAACTATACCAAAGAATGGGAAACCGAAGCCGGCAAGCGAGGACTGCCGAATTACAAAACAACACCGGTGGCCCTCAAAGCCCTGATTACCAGCAAGGCGCTTAATCTTTTTGAAAAATATCAAGTTCTTTCCAAAGTGGAACTCAATTCCCGGTATATAATTTACCTGGAAAAATACATTAAGGATCTGGAAATAGAAGTCAAGTGCCTCAATAACATTTGTCTGAATCAGGTGATTCCGGCAGCGGCTGCTTACCAGAAAATGATCGCGAAAGCGATTATTTCCACCAAAGAGGTACTGGGAACTGCCGCAGTTGTCTCCGCCCAGACCGAAATTTTAAAGAAAGTAGTTGATCTGGTTAACAGTATTTATTTGGTCAACAAGGACATTCTGGCCAAAGTTGAAGTGGCTAATGCCGTTCATGACGAAGCGAAGAAAGCAGATACACTCTGCGGCAAAGTTAAACCAAAAATGGATGAACTTCGAGAATATGTTGACGAACTGGAAGGTCTGGTCGATGACGAATTATGGCCACTGCCTAAGTTCTGGGAAATGTTGTTTATAAGCTAATACCCCCCTTAATGAAGGGAACGGCCAAAGCCGTTCCCTTCATCTTTAATCATTGACGAGACAGGGAAAAAAAGATAGACACTTCCCCACTTACAAGGCCCAGAAAATGGAGCACCCCGTTTTCACTTTGGTAAAAATATGTTGGTTGAAAAAACCAACATCTGCCGTTTTGTTGGGAGAAACTACTTAAATGCCCCTGTTAAATAAGAACAGAAAAGCTTTGCTGGTTTTGGAAGACGGCAGTGTTTTTGAGGGCACAGTCTTTGCTGGCGGCGGCGAAACGATTGGTGAAGTCGTTTTCAACACGGGTATGACCGGCTATCAGGAAGTAATTACCGACCCTTCTTACAAAGGCCAAATCGTCACCATGACTTATCCTCTGGTCGGCAATTACGGAATAAACGACGAGGATATGGAATCGGCGGGCATCTATCTCGAAGGTTTTATTGTCAAGGAATATCAGCCCAACCCCAGCAATTGGCGGCTGAAGCGGAGCTTGAAATCATTTCTGGAAGATCATGGCAAAATCGGCATCGAAGGAATCGACACCCGCGCTTTGACGCGTCGCTTGCGACTTTCCGGTGCGATGAAGGGAATCATTTCCACGGAAAACCATGATGTTCAATCGCTTCTCGCGCAGGCGAGGGATTACCCCGGTCTGGTTGGCCGTGATCTGGTTCGTGAAGTAACTTGTTCCAAGCCTTACGCATGGAAAAAAGGCGCACTTCACGAGGGTCTTCCTGCCAAAAAGTCAGCTAAAAAATTACGTGTGGTTGTCCTTGACTGCGGCGTAAAATATAACATTCTGCGTCTTCTGGAAAACAAAGGTTGTGAAGTACTTGTTTTGCCCGCTTCTTCTACCGGTGCTGAAATTCTGGCTTTGAAACCGGATGGTGTTTTGCTTTCCAACGGCCCCGGTGATCCTGCGGCTCTTCCTTATATAGTAGATGCCGCTCGTGCCGTCATCGGCAGGATACCGGTCTTCGGCATTTGTCTGGGACATCAGATTATCGGCCAGGCGATGGGCGGTTATACGGAAAAGTTGAAGTTCGGCCATCACGGAATAAATCAGCCGGTGAAAAATGTTGAAACAGGCAGAGTTGAAATCACTTCGCAAAATCACGGTTTTGTTGTCGTTCCGGAATCAGTCGATAAGAGGGCTGAAAAAACCTATTATAATTTGAACGACAACACATCCGAAGGAATGCAAATGCCGCAGGCGTTTAGCGTGCAGTATCATCCGGAAGCGGCTCCGGGACCGCACGACACGGAATATTTATTTTCACAGTTCGTAGAAATTATGAAAAAAGAAAAGGGGAAGAAAAAGTGATTCTGATCATTGATTTCGGTTCTCAGTATAATCAGTTGATTGCCCGGCGGGTGAGAGAAAATCAAGTGTACTGCCAGATTGAACCACCAAACATCTCCCTTGCCGCCATCAAGGCGCTTAAGCCGGAAGGAATAATTTTATCCGGCGGTCCGGCCAGCATTTACAGCAAAGGAGCCCCCCGGGTTGATCGCGGCATCTTCAAAATGGGTGTTCCCATTCTGGGATGAGCCATGGTGATTCTATCGGCACACTGCCTGCCGGATTTACCATTACTGCATCAACAGCCAACACGCCGGTGGCCGCAACTGAAGACACCAAACGAGATTTTTACGGCCTGCAATTTCATCCGGAAGTTGTTCATACGAAAGAAGGCAAAAAGATGCTTGCCAACTTCCTGTTTGACATTTGCCGGTGTGAAAAAATATGGTCAATGAAATCTTTTATTAATCATGCTGTCGAAGAAATCCGCCAGCAGGTCGGTTCCGAAAAAGTAATCCTGGGTCTTTCGGGCGGTGTTGATTCTTCAGTCGTCGCTGTTTTGCTGAATAAAGCGATTGGCAAGCAATTAACATGCGTTTTCGTGGATAACGGTGTGCTGAGACAAGGCGAGGCTCAGCGTGTCATTGAAATGTTTAAAAAAAATCTGCAAATTAATTTGCGGTTTGCCCGTTGTGGAAAACTATTTCTTAAAAAATTAAAAGGTGTGACTGATCCTGAAAGGAAACGAAAGATAATAGGCCGCACCTTTATAGAAGTTTTTGATAAGGAAGCGCGCAAAATAAAAAATGTTAAATTTCTGGCGCAGGGCACTTTGTATCCCGACCTGATCGAGTCACGTTCCGCTTTCGGCGGCCCCAGCGCGGTAATCAAATCGCATCATAATGTCGGCGGTCTGCCGAAAAAAATGAATTTGAAGCTGGTCGAACCGCTCAAACACTTATTCAAGGATGAAGTACGGCTTTTGGGAAAAGAACTGGGATTGGCCGATGACGTTGTCTGGCGTCAGCCATTTCCCGGTCCCGGGCTGGCTATTCGCATAATTGGCGAAGTGACCGCGCAACGGCTGTCGGTTTTGCGCAAGGCCGACACAATCCTGCTTGAGGAAATCCGCAC
This sequence comes from Deltaproteobacteria bacterium, assembly GCA_026388535.1. Lineage (GTDB taxonomy): Bacteria > Desulfobacterota > Syntrophia > Syntrophales > Smithellaceae > Smithella. The sequence continues at coordinate 7,140 of JAPLJP010000052.1, forward strand.
GGCGAATTTGTATTATAAATTGTGGCAGTCGTTTACCGTTTTGCTGCCGCTCAAGAGCGTGGGCATTATGGGCGATCAGCGCACGTATGAAAATATTGTGGCCATCCGCGCCGTTACCAGCGATGATGCCATGACGGCCGACTGGGCTCGCCTGCCTCAGGATTTGCTGGCCCGCGTCTCGACACGGATCATTAACGAGGTATCAGGCATCAATCGCGTGGTTTACGACATCAGCTCCAAACCGCCCAGCACAATCGAATGGGAGTAAATGATTTCTTTGTCATTCCGGGCAAGCGAAGCGCGACCCGGAATCCAAGAATAAAAAGACTGGATACCGGCCTCCGTCGGTATGACAACATAAATAAGGTATTTGTTATTAAATAATGAACATTGAAAGCTAATTGAAGTGCCTAAACGCAAAGACATAAAGAAAATTCTGCTTATCGGATCTGGTCCGATCATCATCAGTCAGGCCTGTGAATTCGATTATTCCGGAACCCAGGCCTGCAAGGCTCTGCGTGAAGAAGGCTACAAAGTTGTTTTAATCAACAGCAATCCCGCGACCATTATGACCGATCCGGAGATGGCCGATAGAACCTACATCGAACCCATTACGCCCGAAGCGGTGGAAAAGATTATCGCCCGCGAGCGGCCGGACGCATTGTTGCCGACAGTAGGCGGACAAACCGGCCTCAATACAGCCGTAGCGCTGGCTGAAAGCGGCGTTCTAAAAAAATACAACGTGGAAATGATCGGCGCGTCGCTGGAAGTTATCCATAAAGCGGAGGACCGCGAAAAATTCCGGCAAGCGATGGAAAACATCGGTTTGCGCGTGCCCAAGAGCGGCTTTGCCCGCTCGATGAGTGATGTTCTGAAAATTGCCGACGACATCGGCTTTCCTATTATCATCCGGGCTTCCTTCACTTTGGGCGGCACGGGCAGCGGTGTCGCTTATAACCGTGAAGAGCTTATGGAAATTGCCAAAGGCGGTCTGGACGCGAGCATGATCTCGGAGGTCATGATTGAGGAATCGGTGCTGGGCTGGAAGGAATACGAACTGGAAGTAATGCGAGACAAGGCCGATAACGTTGTCATCATTTGTTCCATTGAAAATTTCGACGCGATGGGCGTACACACCGGCGAATCCATCACGGTCGCGCCGGCGCAAACTCTGACCGATAAAGAATATCAAACCATGCGAGATGCCGCCATTGCCATCATGCGCGAAATAGGCGTGGAGACCGGCGGCTCCAATGTTCAGTTTGCCGTACATCCGCAAACAGGAGAAATGATTGTTGTTGAAATGAATCCCCGTGTTTCGCGTTCATCCGCGCTGGCCTCGAAAGCAACAGGGTTTCCCATCGCTAAAATAGCCGCGAAACTTGCCGTCGGCTACACTCTGGATGAAATTCCCAACGACATTACCCGCGAAACAATGGCTTCATTTGAGCCGACCATAGATTACTGCGTCGTGAAAATTCCCCGCTGGACTTTTGAAAAATTTCCTCAGGCGGAAGATTTTTTAACTACTTCCATGAAATCAGTCGGCGAGACCATGGCTATCGGCCGCACTTTCAAAGAATCCCTGCAGAAGGCTATTCGTTCTCTGGAGATCGGGCGTTTCAGCCTCGGCCAGAATCTGCCGGAAGACTTGAAAGATAAAACCGAATTTCTAAAGAGCAAACTGATCAAGCCCAATTCTTTGAGGCTTTTTTATATTGCCGCGGCTATGCAAAACGGGATGTCGATTAATGAACTCTATCAATTAACAAAAATCGATCCCTGGTTTTTGCATCAGGTCAAAGAAATTGTCGACGCCGAAAAGGAGCTGAAGAATTCCGCTCCATCCGTGGAGCTGCTCAGAGAAGCAAAGAAAATGGGTTTTGCCGACAGGGCGCTGGCATCTTTTTGGAAAATGACAGAATTAGAAATTCGTCAGTGGCGCGAACGGGAAAAGATTATTCCGGTGTATAAACTGGTCGATACCTGCGCGGCGGAGTTTGAAGCCTACACGCCTTATTACTATTCCACTTATGAAACGGAAAACGAAACCCGGCCATCGGCGAAGAGGAAAGTGGCAATTATCGGCGGCGGCCCCAACCGCATCGGTCAGGGGATCGAATTCGATTACTGCTGCGTTCATGCTTCGTTTGCCTTACGGGAAGAAGGCGTAGAGAGTATCATGATTAATTCCAATCCCGAAACAGTCAGCACCGATTACGACACATCCGATAAACTTTTTTTTGAACCGGTAACGCTGGAAGATGTTTTACACATTCTGCAAACGGAAAAGCCCGAAGGAGTAATCGCTCAGTTCGGCGGCCAGACGCCGCTTAATTTAGCCAAAGGACTGGAGGCGGCCGGAATAAAAATAATGGGAACATCTCCAGATTCTATTGACCGCGCGGAGAATCGAGACCGTTTTCAGGAAATCGTCACCAAATTAAAACTTAACCAGCCCGATAATGATACGGCCAGAGATGTGGAAAAAGCCCTGCAAGCAGCCTCGCGCATCGGCTATCCGGTGCTGGTGCGGCCATCTTATGTTCTGGGCGGTCGTTCCATGGAAATAATATATGACCAGGAAACTTTGAGTTCGTTTATGGGAAGAGCGCTTCTTGTTTCCCCCGAGCATCCCATTCTTATTGATAAATTTTTAGAGGATGCCATAGAAATAGATGTTGATGCTATCAGCGACGGGAAGACTACGGTTGTGGCCGGCATTATGTAGCATATCGAAGAAGCGGGAATTCATTCTGGGGACAGCGCCTGTATTCTGCCGCCCATGACAATTTCCGCTCCTCTTTTAGATCTGATTAAAAAGCAGACAATAATGCTGGCGCGGGAATTAAACGTCGTCGGCCTGATGAATATTCAGTACGCCATTAAAGACGCCAAGTTGTATGTGTTAGAAGTCAATCCCCGCGCTTCACGTACCATTCCTTTTGTCAGCAAAGCGATCGGAGCACCGCTGGCCAAGCTTGCCACCAAAGTTATGCTGGGCAAATCTTTAGAAGAGCTGGGATTTACTCAAGCGCCGGAGCCCAAACATATTTCCGTCAAAGAAGCTGTTTTCCCGTTTAACCGTTTTCCGGATGTAGATGTTTTACTGGGGCCGGAGATGAAATCCACCGGCGAAGTTATGGGGATAGACAAATCTTTCGGTCTGGCTTTTGCCAAATCACAAATGGCGGCAGGATTCAAAATTCCGGCGGAAGGCACTATCTTTATCAGCGTTAATGATTATTATAAGGATAAGATTGTAGCGGTGGCGGAGTCTTTTCAGAAAATGGGTTTTAAAATATTGGCCACAAAAGGAACAGCGAAGTACTTAAAGGATCACGGCATTGAAGCCGGAATTGTTTTTAAAGTCAGCGAAGGTAGGCCGCATATTGTGGATTACATCAAAAACGGCGATATCCAGATGGTCATCAATACCAGCATTGGACGCAAATCTTCGCGGGATGCTTATCATATAAGAAGAGGCGCGCTTATTTATAATATTCTTTACACCACGACCATTGCGGGCGCGCGCGCCCTGTGCGAAGCGGTATCAGCAATAAAGAAAGAGAGCTGGCAGGTTTGTTCATTGCAGGAGTATCAAAACATATAGAAAGAGAGATTATATGTCATCTTTATTAGAAGTAAACTCAGAGGAATCCAGCTATCCCCGCGAAGAATGCGGCGTATTTGCCATTTACGGCCACGGAGAAGCTTCCCGTTTGGCTTTCTTCGGTCTTTTTGCCCTACAGCATCGCGGTCAGGAATCCGCGGGCATTGTCAGTTCAGACGGATGCCAGGTTTGGGAGCACAAAGGCATGGGGATCGCTGCCGAGGTATTCAAAGAAGAAACCCTGCAAAAACTTCCCGGCAAGTTGGCCATCGGACATGTTCGCTATTCCACAACCGGTTCTTCCAACCTTTCCAATGCCCAGCCTTTTTTAGTTCATTTTGGCGATGAGTATTATGCTCTGGCGCATAACGGCAATATTATCAACGCACAGAAATTGCGTGAAGAGCTGGAAAGCAGCGGCTCGATTTTTCAGTCCACCATGGATAGTGAAATAATTATTCATCTTATGGCGCCGCATTTAAAAGACGGTTTGGAAGAAGCATTGGTTGCCGCACTCTCCCGCGTGGAAGGCGCTTATTGCCTTATCATGTTAACTCGCGATAAAATTATTGCCGCTCGCGATACGCGGGGTTTTAGACCTCTGGCGCTGGGAAAACTAAACGGCAGTTGGGTTGTCGCCTCCGAAACCTGCGCTTTTGATCTGGTGGGTGCCCAGTATATTCGCGATGTCACGCCCGGTGAAATTTTGATTATTGACCAGAATGGAGTCAAGAGCCTCAATCCGTTTCCGCCGATTAAGCATTGTCATTGCATTTTTGAGCTTATTTATTTTGCCCGTCCTGACAGCCAGATTTTCGGTCAGAATGTTTATCTATACCGCAAAAAATTAGGGCATGAACTGGCTCGTGAATACAGGCCGGATGTGGAGATTGTTATGCCCTTCCCCGATTCGGGAACCTATGCCGCCCTGGGATATGCCGAAGAAAGTAGAATTACATTTGAGATGGGCATGATACGTAATCATTATATAGGCCGCACTTTTATTCAGCCTTCACAACCCATGCGTGACTTCGGCGTGCGCGTGAAACTCAATCCCGTAAAGCCTCTGCTTGCCGGGAAAAAAGTTTTGATTGTCGAGGATTCAATCATTCGCGGCACCACCAGCCGTAATCGCGTGCAGAATTTACGGGGCATAGGGATGAAAGAAATTCATATGGCGGTCAGCTGTCCGCCGACAATTTATCCCTGTCCCTACGGCATCGATTTTTCATCCAAGGGAGAATTGATCGCCGCGAAAAAAGAAAACGAAAAAGCCATTGCTGAATTTATCGGTTTGGATTCCATGCACTACCTGACGGTAGAAGGCATGATCAGAGCAACCGGTTTGAATAAAGATTGCTTCTGCCTGGCCTGCTATACAGGCAATTATCCCATCGCTCCACCGGAGACTATCGACAAGTTCTGCATGGAAATGAAATAGCGGTCATACCAATCCGCTTTTTTCGGCTAACTTTGTTGGCATCGTCGTCGGCTTCCTCAACGTATGTTCATATACGCCTGCGGAGCCTCCTCCTTGTCGCCTCGTTATCCAAAAAAATCGAAATGGTATGTGATGGTTTCTTTCAAAGTTTTTCTTTACAAAAAAATAAGATTTGTTACGCTTTAGTTGAAATGATTCGGAAAAAGCGAATTTCATATATTAATTGTTGGAGGTAAAAATGCCTAAAGTATTTCCAGCATCATATCAAAGCAATGCAAGAGTAATGATTTTTGTGGATGGAGAAAACCTCTCCATTCGATTCAAGTCATTTATTGATAATGAAAAACTTGAAAAACTGGAAAAGCATATCGGCTATGAGAAAGATATATATGTTTGGTCCCCGTTTCTAAATCTAAGCAATCATAATATCTGTGCAATTGTACGAATCTTCTACTATACCAGCTTGAAAGGAGACGACGATAAAATCAGAAGTATATTTGACGCTCTCAAATCTCTTGGTGTGACCGATCCAAAGATCTTCAAAAAGAAGCCAAACAACAAAACAAAAAGAGTGGACATTACTTTAGCAACTGATATGCTAAGTAACGCATATAATAACAATTTTGATATAGCCATCTTGGTAGCAGGAGATGAAGACTACATACCGCTAGTGCAAGAATTAAAACATTGTGGCAAACAAATTAGCCTTTGGTTTCTTGAGGATGGTTTGAGCCAATCTCTTAAAAGAGAATGCGATCATTTCTTTGACATGAAACAAATATTTCTGACTGAAGGAAATTTACTTTCTCAGTATCCTTACACTTAAGCCCCTCTAAAAACTGCGTAAATAAAAGGGATAGATACAATAATCTAATATCCAAAATAATTTTGAAACGAACTGAATCCCCGATAAATGAAGCAGACAACAGTTCATCACATATATCGTTTCGATTTCAAAGGATAACAAGGCGGCAAGGAGGAGACTCCGCAGGCGTATATGAAAATACGTTGAGGAAGCCGACGACGATGCCAACAAAGTTAGCCAAAGAAAGCGAAACGGTATCAAGGTTTTTTACCGACATACAGACAGGTTATGCCGAAAGTGAGAGGATATATTTTTACTTCGGATACGCCGGTCTCCCGCATAAATGTGGCAAATTCTTCAGGTGAAGGAAAGTTCATAATGGAATCGGCAAGGTAATAATACGCGGCGGCGTTTTTAGAAAACACCTTGGCCATCAGAGGAAGCAGGTAGTTCAAATATATATAGTAAAACAGTTTGAAAAAGCGATTTTCAATAAATGTCATCTCCAGAATCATTATCTGTCCCCCCGGCGCTGTAACGCGCAGCATCTCTTTTAAGGCTTCCGCTTTTCGAGGAATGTTTCTTATTCCGAAAGCCATTCCCGTGACGTCAAAAGTATTTTCGCCAAAGGGAAGGCTCAGGGCGTTTCCTTGAATAAAATTTATCCGGCTGGATAGGCCTTTTTTCTCAGCCTTGTTATTTCCCGCCTGCACCATCGGATAGACAAAATCAACGCCGGTGGCGGATATATCGCGGTGCTCAAGACAGGCGTTAATGGATAAATCCCCGGTGCCGCAGGCAACATCAAGAAATCTGTTTGTGCGGAAGAAAACCATTTTTTTTACGGCGAAGCGCCGCCAGGCAATGTCGCGGCGGAGGCTCAGAAAATGATTTAAAAAATCATACTTGCCGGTAATGGTGGAAAATATTTCTTTGACCATGCCGACACGTTCATCTTCGCTGATGGTTTTTACTGAAGGGTATTTATCGATTTTCATTTCCTGAAGAAATCTTTATTTCCCGCGCATGAGAACCGAATTGGCATGAGCGTCGAGTCCTTCCATTTGGGCAAAGTGAGCCGTCGATTTGCTCAATTTTCTGAAAGCTTCAGGCGAAAAGGAAAGAACGCTCATGCGTTTATAGAAATCATAAACACCCAACGGAGATGAAAAACGAGCCGTGCCTTCCGTGGGCAGAATATGGTTTGTGCCGGCAAGATAGTCGCCCAATGCCTCCGGTGTAAATGAACCCAGAAAAACGGACCCGGCGTTTCTTACTTTCCCCAGAATTTTTGCCGGGTTTTTCACCATTAATTCTAAATGTTCGGGCGCGAAGAGATTTGCGATATCCAGCGCTTCATCAATGCTTTTTGTGATGATAATCGCGCCGTATTTGGCCAGGGATTTTTCTATTATCTTTTTTCGCGATAGAGTTTTTATTTGCTGATAAATTTCCTGCAATACCTTCCGCGCTAAATCTTCAGACGTTGTCAAAAGAACTGCCGCGGCCATTTCATCGTGCTCGACCTGTGCCAGCATATCAGCCGCCGTAAAACGAGCCTTTGCCGTGCTATCAGCAATGACGACTACTTCGCTGGGTCCAGCGATCATGTCTATATCCACCTGGCCGAAAACAATTTTTTTCGCCGCGGCAACGTAAGCGTTACCCGGTCCTACTATTTTATCCACCTGAGGAATTGTTTTTGTACCGTAGGCCAGCGCCGCAATAGCCTGCGCGCCGCCTATTTTGAATATGCGCTTAACTCCGCTTATCTCGGCTGCGGCGGCAATAAGAGGATTTAGTTTTCCATCTTTTGCCGGGCTGACCAGAATAATTTCTTCCACTCCGGCGATGCGTGCCGGAATCGCCGCCATCAGAATAGTTGAAGGATAGGCAGCCGTGCCGCCGGGAGCGTAAATACCAACGCGCCTCAGAGGTAAAACCATCTGTCCCATTGTTATACCTTCCTCATTATTAATAAGCCATCCTTTGGTGATTTGATTGCGATGGTATTTTTCGATACGCCTGGCCGCCAGTTTAATGACCTTCAAATCTTCCGGCTTTACCAGAGAAAGAGCTTTCTTTTTTTCCGCGTTCGTTACTTCCGCCGTTGCCGCATTTAGTTTATAGTGGTCGAATTTTGCCGTATATTGAAAAAGGGCTTCATCGCCTCTTGTGGCAACGTTACGCACAATCTCCGCCACGGATGATAATAATTTAGGAGAATAGGCGCCGCCTCTCTGGCGCAATTCACGAAAAAAATCTTTAAACCCGGCGGCATTGGATTTTATTATCTTCATTATTTTATCCTTTTTATATCCGCACCGAGGGCGGAAAATTTCTTCTCTATTGTCTGATAACCGCGGTCAATATGATAAACGCGGGAAATTTCCGTAGTGCCTTCAGCCACCAGCGCCGCTAAAACCAGCGAAGCCGAAGCCCGCAAATCCGTGGCCATCGTCTGCGCGCCGTGCAGCATCGGCACTCCCCGGACAATCGCGTTGCCGCCCTGAATGACAATATCGGCTCCCATGCGCAGCAACTCGCTTACATGCATAAAGCGGTTTTCAAAAACAGTTTCGGAAATCACGCTCAAGCCGCCGCTGATGGTCATGTATGCCATCATCTGCGCCTGCAAGTCAGTAGGGAATCCCGGATAAGGAAGAGTTTTAACATCAACACTGTTAATCTTTTTCCCGGAAGATACTTTCATGCCACCTTTAATTGAAGAAATCTTCATGCCTGTATCCCGCAGTTTGTTGATCAACGCTTCCAGATGATGGGGATTGCAGCCGATAACATTTATCTCGCCGTGTGTCATACCCGCGGCAATCATAAAAGTTCCCGCTTCGATCCGGTCGGGAATAATCGTGGCTTCCGTAGGCTTTAGCGAAGTAACTCCTTTAATTGTTATCGTATCGGTGCCTGCTCCGCTGATTTTCGCTCCCATGCCTTTTAAAACATCCGCCAGGCTGACAACTTCCGGCTCACAGGCGGCATTGTTCAAAACTGTAGTTCCTTCCGCCAGTACTGCCGCCATCATTATATTTTCAGTGCCGGTTACCGTGGGCAAATCAAAATAAATATCCGCGCCTTTCAGTTTTTTGGCTTTGGCTTCGATGTATCCGCTTTTTAATTCAACATGAGCTCCAAGTTCCTGCAATGCCTTAATATGCAGATTTACCGGTCGCGCGCCGATTGCGCATCCTCCGGGAAGAGAAACACGTGCCACTCCCGCACGGGCGACCAGCGGCCCCAAAACTAAAATGGAAGCCCTCATTGTTTTTACAAGATCATAGGAAGCTGTATGATTTATAATTTTATCAACATTGATCTGAATGGTTTCATCGCCTTCAATTTGAGCGCCCATACTGCATAAGAGTTTTTTTATCGTTTTAATATCCATCAAATCGGGAATATTATGGAACGTGTTTGTTCCCCCAGTTAACAATGCCGCGGCTAAAACCGGCAGTGCTGCGTTTTTTGCCCCGCTGATTTGAACATCTCCGAATAGAGGTTTACCGCCTTGAATGACTATTTTATCCAATTACTTTTCTCCTTGCTTTAATTACGCGCGGCAATCCGGCGTAATCCCTGCGCATTTCTATGCTGTTATAACAACCGGAGGATTCCATTATGCCGCGAACATCTGCTTCCTGTTTAGCTCCAATTTCCAACAAAAGCCAACCATTTTTTTTCAGATGACCTGCCGCCTGATATATCAATTTTTTATAAAATTCCAATCCGCTTTTCCCAGCCAAGAGGGCTTCTGGCGGCTCGTAATCTTTCACGCCGGCGGGAAGTTTTTCATAATCTTTTGCCGAAATGTAGGGCGGGTTGCAGACGATTATGTCAAAAATACCTTCGACCGGTTCAAATAAATCGCCCTGCCGGAAATTAATTTTCCCTGTAAGTCCTATAGTGTCCGCGTTTTTTCGCGCCAGATTAAGCGCAGCTTCAGAAATATCGGTGGCCATTACTTTGGCATTAGGCAATTCTTTGGCCAAGGCAATGGCTATAGCTCCGCTTCCCGTACCTATATCCAAAATATTCATTTCCGAATACTCTATTTCGCGGCAGATATTTAGAGCTTCTTCAACAATGATTTCGGTATCCGGACGCGGAATGAGTACGGTTTTATTTACTTCCAGCGTAAGAGACCAGAATTCTTTACGGCCGGTAATGTAGGCCACCGGTTCCCATTGTAATCTGCGAGCCATAAAATTTCTAAAAACAGAAAGCTGTGCCTCGTTGATGGTCATTTCCGGATTTTTAAAAAATTCCAGACGGTCGCAACCAAGACAAAAAGAGAGTAAAACTTCCGCGTCAAGCCGAGCGGAAGGAATACCCATGGCTTCCAAGGCTTTTGTAGACTCATTGAGAATGTCGTGAACGATCATTGCGTTGTTTCCAAGTTGCCGTCTTTTTCGGCAGCGCAGCCCGGCGCCTGCCGGGCACTATAGACCTTCGATATACGGATGTTGGAAAATAAATTGTTGCAAAAAAAATGTCAAGTGTTTATAAATTCAAACCATTAATATTTTAACAGAATTGGCTTGGGGAATAGACAGGAACTCTGAAATAACTTGCTGAGGAGAAATAATTATGAAACCAGGCGCAACTCTCACGGAGCGATTCAATGGCTGGTTTGTTGAGCCAATTGAAAAACTTAAAGAACTACCAGAAGGCGATGGAGGCTTTTTGGCCCTGTCAGCCGCTCTTTTCCTCTGCGAAAGGTATTATCGTGCTTTTACAGACACCCATTATGGAAGAGGAGACGATGAACCGTTTAAAATTGCAGCGGCAAAAGATTTTGGACTTAGTTTGGATGATTTTAAGTGCTTTTGGATGGTTTATCGAAATGGTGTCCAGCATCAGGGAATACCCAGAAAATACGTTGATAGTAAAAAAGTGGAATTCATTTGGAATATATCTGACGAATTCAACGCAATTCCGGAATTTTACGAAATAAACACTTATAAACGTGAAATAAGACTAAACGTATGGAAGTTTGCAGACCTTATCATCGACAAGTTTAAAACTAATCCAATAGTTTTTAGAAAAGCAATCTCACATACTTTTCCCGAGGTCAGGGACATTAAGCAAAAAGAATAGAGAGTCAATCCTAGCAGTCTGGAAAATCAAATGTAATCAGGTTTTGTGTTTTCTTCTTATTATTTAGAAATCATATATTCACCGCGGCGAACGGTCCAAAAATCGTCGGAAAGATTTCTATCCGCGACATATTTATAAGGCATGGTGAAATACCCTTTCATTCCCCAATCCTCTCCCCAGGAATTACGCACAATAAATCTTTTCCTGGCATCGTCGTAACCTACGGCAAGAACAGCATGTCCACCCATGCACTGTTCGTCTTGCTTCGGCATGTTCACGACGCCAGTTCTCGCTACTGCCTGCGATTCGAAACTTTCATATACCGTAAAACCAAAGACAAAGGGGAAACCTTCTGCCAGACACGCGCGCATTTCATTGAGAGTTATAATGCGGCGGTAGGAAGTGATTTGATGATCCATCGCTTCTTTGTAACAGGACGGAGTTGGTTTGACACGGAATTTGGAGACAAGATAAGGCCATTTCGTCTCCGGGCATACGCCCTTTTTAGCCAGTGTCTTGATGCCGTCACGCAACATCGCACCCGAATCAGATTGAATAGTGTGCTCAATGGCTCTTTCGTTATAATAAATAAAAAGCCGGCTGAAATCCTCAAAAGCAACCTTATCCTTCCTTTCCAGAAATTCCAGCGCGCCGGCCAGAGCATTGGCGGTGCAGCTGCCCAATTGCCCCTGATCCTCCACTTTCGAACAGAGTGAACGCAAATCCACTTTGCGAGGCAATTTTGCCGGTATACGAAGTACAGCGCTGAGCAGGTAATCACGCTGATCGGGTATATCCGGTACCCAGCCGTAGCGATTGCTTTTAATCTTATTTTTTTTCGGAGCGATAACTTTTTTTGTTGACATATAAACATCCTTTAAAAAATTAGTTTATTTCAACGATTCCGCCTGATAATGAGTAGCCAAAGCGTCAATCATGGCGCCGATATTGCCGTTTAAGAAATTGTCCAGGTCATAACGGGTCAAATTAATACGATGGTCAGTAATACGGCCTTGAGGAAAATTGTAGGTGCGGATGCGTTCACTGCGGTCGCCGCTGCCTACCTGATTTTTGCGGGTTTCCGACATTTCCGCATTTTGTTTTTGTACCATGGCATCCAACAGGCGCGCGCGCAATACTTTCATTGCCTTGATCTTGTTTTTAAGTTGGGATTTTTCATCCTGACAGGTTACGACAAGTCCCGTCGGTAAATGAGTTATTCGAACAGCTGAGTCTGTTGTATTAACGCTCTGGCCGCCGTGACCGGTGGAACGATATACATCAACTCGCAGTTCATTTTGATCAATATTGAGTTCCACTTCTTCCGCTTCGGGCATAATGGCTACGGTAACCGCCGAAGTATGAATGCGTCCCTGGGCCTCTGTAACTGGAACACGCTGAACACGATGAACGCCGCTTTCGTACTTCAGGCGGCTGTAAGCTCCGTTGCCTTCAATCTGGGCGATAATTTCCTTAAATCCGCCGGTGCCGCCTGTTGAAGAACTGCTCACAACTTCCACGCGCCAGCCCTGAGATTCCGCGTACCGCGCGTACATCCGAAATAAATCTCCGGCAAAAAGACCCGCTTCATCGCCTCCCGTGCCGGCACGAATTTCCAGAAAGACGTTTTTGTCGTCATTCGGATCTTTAGGCAGCAGCAAAATCCTGATTTTTTCTTCCAACTCAATCTTTTCCTGCTGTATATGTGGCAGTTCTTCTTTTACCATTGCTTGCAATTCTTCGTCATTTTCTTGCAGCAAGCCTGAATATTCATCAATACGGGTTCTAATTTTTTCGTATTGGCGTATAGTTTCCACCAACTCTCTTAAATCGGCATGTTCTTTGGCATATTTTTGATAAAGTCCCTGCTTGGAAACAATTTTAGGGTCGCTGAGCTGACCTTCCAGTTCCCGGTAACGTATTTCAATATCTCGAAGTTTATCCAGTATAATATCCATGTTATTTCTTTGAAATAAATATTGTAATGTTTAAGGTTAGTTTAGAAAAAGAAACTTTTGTAAATTCCTTCCCGCCGGGAAGGGTACCTACAAAAAGTGATGCCGGGTGGCATTCAAAAGAATGTCGAGGCGGCAAGGCAAAAGGCTTCCCAAAATGAATATTTGAGATTTTAACCAGCAAAGACAACCGTATGAAACCGATTTTTTATCACAAAAAAAATGATATTTGTTCATCATAAAAACATATTCCAATGTTTTGGTTTTTCGCTTCGGAAATCATGTAATTATTTTTTCGTTGCTTTTTTCGTTGTTTCTTTGACTGCTGTCTTTTTTACCTGAGGTTTTTCCGCTTTGGCTTCGTACTTCTTCTTGAATTTCTCGACGCGACCCGCCGTATCTACAAGCCGTTGCTTACCTGTTATAAAAGGATGGCAGTTGGAACAAATTTCCGTTTTAATGTCTTTTTTAGTTGACCTTGTGGTAATGACATTACCGCAGACACAAGTAATGGTTGTTTCTTTATATTCCGGATGAATTCCTTCTTTCATGTCTTTTTTGTTTTCCTCCTTGGTGTTTATCTGCAATTAATTATTAACTTTTTTGCTTTTTTTAAAAGTGTTTGCTTGACTTATACTATATGCGGCAAAAATTCAAGAAAAAACTAGAAAACCTGTTTTTATGCGGTTACGCGTTCATTGAATCCAGAAATTCCTGATTAGTTTCGGTTTTTTTGATTTTACCGATGATAAATTCCATAGCGTCAACGGGATTCATTTCCTGCAGTAATCTGCGTAATATCCAGACACGATTGAGATTGTTTTTAGGAATCAGCATTTCTTCTTTTCTGGTTCCGGAACGGATCAAGTCGAAAGCGGGGAAGACTCTGCGATCAGCGATACGGCGATCCAGATGCAGTTCCATATTTCCTGTTCCCTTGAATTCTTCAAAAATGACTTCATCCATCCGGCTTCCGGTATCAATCAAAGCCGTGGAAATTATTGTCAAACTGCCGCCATTCTCTATATTTCTGGCTGCGCCAAAGAAACGTTTCGGCTTGTGCAGAGCATTGGAATCAACACCACCGGAAAGGACTTTTCCGCTGGGAGGAACAACAGTGTTATACGCTCGTGCCAAACGGGTAATGCTGTCGAGTAAAATGACCACATCCTTTTTATGTTCAACGAGGCGTTTGGCTTTTTCAATAACCATTTCGGCCACCTGAACGTGACAGGAAGCCGGTTCATCAAATGTGGAAGCGATTACTTCACCGGCTACGCTACGCTGCATATCAGTTACTTCTTCCGGTCGTTCATCAATTAAAAGCACCATCAAAACCACTTCGGGATGATTCGCGGAAATGCTGTGGGCAATATCCTGCAAGAGGACTGTTTTACCTGCACGCGGCGGAGAAACAATCAATCCACGTTGTCCTTTGCCAATCGGCGCGAATAAATCCAGAGTTCTGGTGGAATAATTTTTAGGATCATGTTCCAGATTTAATTTTTCCAGAGGATAAAGGGGCGTAAGATTATCAAAAAGAATTTTATCGCGAGCTTGTTCAGGGCTTTCAAAATTTACGGTGTCAACTTTTAAAAGAGCAAAATATTTTTCCCCTTCTTTAGGGGGGCGGACTTCCCCGGAAATTGTGTCGCCTGTTTTTAAATTAAATCTCCTGATCTGCGAAGGAGAAATGTAAATGTCATCCGGACTGGGCAGGTAGTTGTAATCCACGGCTCGTAAAAAACCAAAGCCGTCGGGCAAAATTTCCAGGACTCCCGAGCCGGAAATCACGCCGTTTTGTTCCGCCTGTGTCTGCAAAATAGCAAAAATCAATTCCTGACGTCTCATTCCGCTGGCGCCGGGAACATCCAACTTTCTGCCCATGTCGTTTAGTTCGCTGATAGGCAATCGTTTAATGTCTTCAATGTTCATAAATATTTCCTTGCTTTAAATTATAATCGGATGACGTAGAAATCATCCTGATGTCAAATATTTGCCTTCGCTTTTACCGCATTATTTTTAAAGAAACACAAAAAGATAGTTAAGATTTTTTAGTAGTTACGGATTAAATCTCGGCTTGTCTATTTGAATACCTGAAACGCTCCAAAGGGTAGGGCTTAAAAGCCTTTTACTAATTGCCAAAAACTTTATATTAATCCATAACGACTGTCAAGTAATTTTATTTTTGCTGGAATTATGTAATCTGTCCAGCCTTTTTGTCCAACAATAGACCGAATTTTTTTGATTAACTTATCCTCAAATCATGGAAGTTTTTTCGCTTCTTCGACCAACAGGACGGGAATGTCATCCTTTACTTCATAGAGCAATTTGCATTGATCGCAAATGATGCCGCCAATCTTTTCGTCAAAGCGAATTTTCCCATGACATTGCGGACAGATTAAAATATCCAACAGCTTTTTATTTAAAGGCATTCATTACTCCTTTGTCAGTTTATTTTCCACGGCGGCAAAAACCTGCTGGGGTAAAATATCTGCCATACATTTTCTTGTCGAGCATTTTTTTAAAAAGCAAGGACTACAGGGCTGTTCTGCTCTTATAATTGTGTGACCGGAACCGTAAGGGCCTGTGCGCCAATATGCAGAAGGTCCGAATAAAGCAATTACGGGTGTTCCTACCGCAGCCGCAATATGCATAGGTCCGGAATCAGGCGTAATCAAAAGCTCTGCCTGTTTATATAAATGAGCAAGTTCAAGCAGAGACGTCTTCCCGTCCAGATTAATAACTTTATTTGTCATCATTGATTGGATCCTATCAATCATGCCGCCGCTTCCATTACCAGTAAAAACCACATCCGTCTTTAATTCTTTAATAATCCTATCGGCCAGAGAAGCAAATCTATCTTCATACCAAAGTCTGGTTTCGCCCGCAAAAGACATGGGACTAATAGCGATAAATTTCTTGTCTCTTGAAATACCTGAATTATACAGCAATGTATCAACAGCTTCTATGTCTGCCTGAGAAACAGGTAAGTAAAATTCCGGATTGTCACACGCTATTCCAAGATAGCGAACGAAATCAAGATAGCGATCTACGGCATGTATATTCATATTTTCATATATTTTTTCATTATAAAACAAACCGCTTAATTCCTGCAGGCTATTATAGCCTATCTTTCTTTGTGACCTGCTGATAAAAACAAGAATGGCGCTTTTTAGAAGACCGTTGAAGTCTATAACAATATCATAAGGTCGTTGTCTTAATTCTTTTATAAATATTTTTATTTCTTTTAGCGTTTCACCGATATGCTTTCTTTTTTTCAGGTTTTCAAACCATGTTTTACGGCGAGAAATGATCAGATTATCAATATAAGGATTTCCTTTAACAATTGGAGATGCTGTCTCTTCGACAACCCATGATATATTAGCATCGGGATAAGCTTTTCTTAGCGCTGACAACGAAGGCAGGGTGTGAATGACATCGCCTATCGCGCTGAGTTTTATGATCAGTATATTCACTCTCTATCCTTTAATACCAATTTACTATCATAAAATTAGTTAACCTGGCATAAGACCAAGTAAGCTTTCAATCACGGGTATGAACCCCAAAGCAAGCTTTAGCAAAAATTCCGCGGTAGGCCGAGGGGTATTATACCCTCCGCTGTGCGGGATTGTTCGACTTACAATATAGTCCCGCATAGCTTCGCACGCGGGATAATTCCATTTACGCTTCGATCTTCACTTCATTCGCTCTCAGCGAATGTCATTAAAATTTGAGTCTCACAATAATTAATATTTGAAAGCAACTTGGTCTAATATCCATCTTACGGCTTCCAGGATATCCTCCGCAATAAAATCCGGCCTGTTTTCTTCTGTTGACTTATTCGGACCATCGTCCTGCAGCAATTCACTGCCGTATCCAGTTTTTACTAAAATCCCCTTAACCCCAGCTTTCCTCGCAGCTTCCATATCGAGGAATCTATCGCCTACCAGATAGGAGAGGGATAAATCTATATTTAAATCAAGAGCCGCCTTAAGCAGCATACCCGGCGCTGGTTTTCGGCATTCGCAAATCTGCCGGTAAGGTTCTATCCCTTCCGTCGGATGATGCGGGCAGTAGTAGAAATTATTTATGTACGCTCCCTGCTGACGTAAAACAGTTTGCAAATAATCATTGGTTGTCTTTACAAATTTCTCCGTAAATAATCCTCTGGCCACACCGGCCTGATTGGAGATGACCACCACTTTCATTCCACTTTCATTAATCAACCTGATCGCTTCATAAGCTCCAGGGATTATTTTCATCTTATCAAGGCTGTCCAGATAGCCGACCTCTTCATTAATTGTTCCGTCTCTATCCAGAAAAACGGCCGCATTTTATTTCATTGATTTTTACATAGCACGTTTTGTAATCACGTCTATGAACCCCAAAGCAAGCTGTGGGGTATTGTACCCTCCGCTTCGCGGGATT
>JAPLJP010000126.1 GCA_026388535.1 Deltaproteobacteria bacterium
AATTCTCTGGTTATTGTGGAATCTCCCACAAAAGTTAAAACTATTAAAAAATTTCTCGGAGCCGATTTTAATGCCGTGGCTTCGATGGGACATATCAAAGATTTACCGAAAAGCACACTGGGCATTGATCTGGAAAAAGATTTCGAACCGACTTATAATGTAATCGAAGCGAAAAAGAAAACAATTGATGAGTTGAAAAAAGCGGCGAAAACCGCGGAAAATATCTACCTCGCTCCCGACCCTGACCGCGAAGGTGAAGCTATTGCCTGGCATATAGCGGAAGTTATCAACACCAAAAATAAAAATGTTTATCGAGTTCTGTTTAATGACTTAACCAGAAACACGGTCACTGAAGCGATTAAAAATCCTCTTCAGCTTGATTTCAATAAATATGAGGCTCAGCAGACAAGGCGCATTCTCGATCGTCTGGTCGGCTATCAGATAAGCCCGGTTTTGTGGGATAAGGTCAAAAGAGGATTGAGCGCGGGACGAGTTCAGTCGGTAGCCGTGCGCATGATCTGCGACCGGGAAGAAGAAATAAACAAGTTCGTGCCCGAAGAATACTGGAATCTGGTGGCACAATTCGAAGGCAGTCACCCTCCTCCTTTTGACGCGAAACTCCTAAAGGTAGATGGTAAAAAAGCCAAAGTATCAACCGGCGAACAGGCCCAGAAACTTGCCGCGAAAATCCGAGAAGCCGACTTCAGCGTTGAGAAACTGGATAAGAAAGAAATCAAACGCTCGGCTCCGCCTCCATTTACCACGAGTAAATTACAGCAGGAAGCCTCCCGCTGGCTGCGCTTTTCTGCGAAAAAGACCATGATGGTCGCTCAAAAGTTGTATGAAGGTATTGAACTGGGCAAAGAAGGGTCCGTCGGTCTCATCACTTATATGAGAACCGACTCTTACCGGATATCGGAAGAAGCGCTGAAAGATGTGCGGGATTATATCAAGGAAAGTTATTCATCCGATTATCTGCCGCATAAACCTCATTCCTACAAGAACACGCAAAAGGCGCAGGATGCCCACGAAGCGATTCGTCCATCCAAAATGACTTATAAACCGCAGGATATTAAACAGTATCTATCCGCCGAGCAATTCAAGCTCTATCAGCTCATTTGGAACCGTTTTGTCGCCAGCCAGAGGAATCCGGCGATTCTTGATCAGACCACGATTGATATAGCGGGCGCCAATTGCATCTTCCGCGCGCAGGGACAAGTAATGAAATTCCCCGGATTCACCATTCTCTACACCGAAGGCAAAGATGAGAAAGAAGAAAATGGTAACGGTAATGATAAGCTTCTTCCGGAAGTTAAAGAAAAGGAAAATTTGAAACTTCTCAATCTGAATACCGAACAAAAATTCACTCAGCCGCCGCCGCGTTTTTCGGAAGCTTCACTGGTGCGCGAGCTGGAAGAAAAAGGTATCGGACGTCCCAGCACTTACGCGACCATTCTCTCTACCATTCAGGATCGCGAATACGTCAGTCTGGAAAAGAGTAAATTTTACCCGACCGAATTGGGAATGACTGTAACGCATCTTCTGGTTAAAAGTTTCCCGACGATTCTGGATCTGGCCTTTACCGCTGATATGGAAAATAAACTTGATGCCATCGAAAGCGGAGAACGAAAACGGGTGGAAACTCTCAAAGAGTTTTACGCGCTTTTCGCCGACGAATTGAAAAAAGCCAAAACGGAAATGAAAAACTTAAAACAGGAAGAAACTCCGACTGACTTGATTTGTGAAAAATGCAATTCTCCCATGGTGATTAAATGGGGAAAAAACGGAAGATTTCTTTGCTGTTCCAATTACCCTAAATGCAAAAACACTATGAATTTCACCCATGACGAAAATGGCAAGGTGACGCACGTGGAAACAAAAACAACGAAAATTAAATGCAATAAATGCGGTAAAAACATGATTGTCAAAGAGGGGCGTTTCGGACAATTCCTGGCCTGCTCGGGTTATCCCGAATGCAAAAACACTATGACCGCGGCAAAAAATGAGAATGGCGATATCATAGCGCAGGAAACACCTACAACCGATGAAGTTTGCGAATTGTGCGGCAAACCCATGGCCATCAAGCGCGGCCGCTATGGACAATTCCTCGGATGCACCGGTTATCCCGAATGCAAAAACATCAAGAAACTGAGCAAGGACGGCAAGGTTACTTCTCAGGAAGTTCAAATAACCGATGAAGTCTGCGATCTTTGCGGCAAACCCATGGCCGTCAAGCGCGGTCGCTATGGTCAGTTTTTGGGCTGTACCGGTTATCCCGAATGCAAAAGCATGAAAAAAATGCCGAAAAATAAGTCAGGTGAATCACAGGTATGATACCCAAAGCAAGATATAGATACATTTTGCAGCAAGCTAATTGTATCATACCTTCCGCTTTGCGGGATAGTTCCACGGATATCTGCAATATCCTCCGCCTTTGGCGGGATAATTCGGCCTTTCAGCTTTGGCAACGATGTTGCCCAAGCTTTGGCCTCATTACAACTAACCAATTTCGACATGCTTCGCTTTCGAAATTGGAGTTTCACTGATGAATGCGGCACAAGTAATTATTATTGGCGGCGGACTGGCCGGATGTGAAGCGGCCTGGCAACTCCTGCGGCGCGGACATACGGTTCAGATGTATGAAATGAAGCCGCAGAAATTTTCTCCTGCACACAAAATGGAAAACCTGGCGGAACTGGTGTGCAGTAATTCTCTCAAGTCCAACTCTCTCGATAACGCTCCCGGATTGCTCAAAGAAGAAATGCGCCGGCTACGCTCATTAATAATAATGGCGGCGGATAAAACAGCGGTTGCCGCAGGTTCAGCTCTGGCTGTTGATCGAGTTCAATTCGCCCTAGAGGTGGAAGAACAGCTTAAACAACAAAAGAATTTCACCCTTACCCGTGTTGAAATTACCAGAATTCCAGAAGACTTATTGACCATAATCGCCACAGGACCGCTCACTTCCGACGCGCTGGCGCAGGAAATTTCCCGGATGCTGGACAGTTCCTATTGTGAGACTCAAATTTCGAAAACGAAGTGCATTGAAATTTGTAAGTCGAATCCCGATTGCATCGGGACCACAAGCGGAGGGTACAATGGTACCCGTGATTTATATTTTTACGATGCGATAGCACCAATAGTAGAGGCCGATTCAATTAATATGGACAAGGTTTTTTGGGCATCGCGCTATGACAAAGGAACTCCCGATTATCTGAATTGTCCAATGAATAAAGAAGAATATGAACATTTCCGGCAGGAGTTGCTGGCAGGAGAGAAGGTCGCCGCGAAATCCTTTGAAGAAGTCCGTCATTTTGAAAGTTGTTTACCGGTAGAAGTATTGGCCGCGCGCGGCGAAAAGAGTCTTACTTTCGGACCGATGAAACCCGTAGGCCTTATCCATCCCAAAACAGGTTCCATTCCTTACGCTGTGGTTCAATTGCGCCGGGAAAATACGGTCGGTACTCTTTTTAATCTGGTCGGATTTCAGACAAAACTGACTTGGCCGGAACAACGGCGCGTCTTTCGTCTTATTCCCGGTCTTGAAAACGCTCAGTTTTCCCGCTACGGCAGTATTCACCGCAATACTTTCATCCACTCACCTTCCCTTCTGCTGTCCTCCCTGCAGCTTAAAAAAAATGAAAATGTTTTCTTTACCGGTCAGATTACCGGAGTCGAAGGATACACTGAATCGGCGGCCATGGGACTTCTGGCCGGATTAAACGCCGCCTTCATCCTTGAAGGTAAAAAACTGCAAACGCCGCCGCCCCAGACAGCGCTCGGAGCGCTATTGAATTATATTGTCACGCCTGAATCTTCTGAAAGCTTTCAGCCGATGAATATTAATTTCGGCCTTCTAAACCCATTACCGGCAAAAAAAATCAAAAAGAAGGAAAGACATTCTCTTCTTGTAAATCAGGCACTGCAATATTTGAATGACTGGATTGCGACCCAGAATCTGGATTAATACCTTTACCTTATATATTCTATTGACACAAAAAAAGACTTCTCTTATACTTCGCTCGCTCCAAAGCAGGTATTATCAAATAATAGATTTTTCAAATTAATATATTCCAAAACAAGGAGAATTAAAATGGCAGAACAAAATAGGGAAAGTTCGCTTGTACTCATAAAGCCTGATGCTCTTAAAAATTCATTAACCGGGTATATACTTTCGCAATTTTCTGAATTCCATACAGGATTGCGCTTTGCGGCGCTGAAAGTTGTCGCTGTAAATCTCGCGCTGGCCGAAGAGCATTACGCTGAGCATAAAGGAAAGTTTTTTTACCCGGCACTCCTCGACTACATCAGAGGTTATCTTCATTATCCGGATGATCCTTCTAAACGCAGAGTCATAGCCATATTGTATCGAGGCCCCAACGCCATCAAGAACATTCGAGAAATCTGCGGAAATACTAATCCACACGAGGCCAGACAGCAAAAGCCCGGCTGCATTCGCGCGCTGGGAACCGTAATTCCGCTGTATGATGAAAAAGGTAAATTTATCGGAGACAGATCGGATAATCTTATTCATGCCTCCGCCAATCTCCAGGACGCGGAACGTGAAATAAAACTCTGGTTTCTTCCCACTGATATTCCGCCAATCGTACGGAGTTTCCCCACGGAAATAAGCAAAGAATATTTTTATTATAAGAATAACACCATAAGCTCAGCTTACACAAAGGAGAGTTTCTGCTTCATCGCGCCCGGCGATATAGTATGGAAATCCGACATGAAAGTCCTGCGGCAGTTGGAAAAAGGTAAAAAACAGGATTATTCAACAAACGCAGTAATTGCCAAGTATTTAATTAACAAGGAAGAAGAAAATATTTAATTTTCGCGTGAAATGAAAATGTATTTCCCCCGCACTAATCGCTGATGCGCTTATAAGTTTTCCAGCCTTCTGACAGGCCAATACCCTTGTACTGTTCACGCGTCTTAGCGTCGGGATACTGAAAGTAGTACTGGTAACTTCCCTTCTTTATTTTGCGAACGTCAACTGCTGACCGTTCCTTTTTTATCCATGTTCCATCCTGAGTAATGAGACGTGATTGATTATCGTAGGAAACAAGCTGATTCTTCTCAACTTTGAATTTACCTTTGAGTTCATCAACGGCTATATTATCCTGAAAATTTGTCGCCTCATATGTTCCATCGGAATTATAACGAGCTCTTTGCTTAAGTATGAGCAACTGCCCCGCGTATTTAAGGTTTAAATTAATCTCATAGAGGCCGGGGTTTATCGAACTCAATTCCTTGTCATCCCTGTCTCCACAGGCAACAACGATTAAAGCCGCTGCGATGATTAAGAAAAAATATAGTGTTTTTTTCATAGAAACATAACTCCATCATTCAACAATTAGCGTTTTATATTCTACTTATAAAAAAAATAATAATTTATACTCATATTCGATAAAATGTTTCATATGACCAATGCTAAAAAACAAACATTTCTATATTTGTCAAGAATTAATATGATAAGTTGCCTTCATCATATCTTGTTAATAATATTTAAAATAATTTTTTATAATCAATAATTGTTTATATCTAGTGTTAAATGAAAAGCACTCCAGCAATGTGGTTGATGTTCAGAATTAAACAATTTGCTTTTTGACGGTTAATGTAATAAATTTTGTCAATAAAGTGCCGGTGATGGCCAAATTTACGTCATTTGAGCATAAATAAAGTGATGACAGTGCGGCAAATTGATTTGGCATCAGTTGTTTTTTTTAGGACAAATCTTGTGTATCAAAAAATAATCATAGTCAGCGGCGGACGTTTAGTTGATCCTGTTTTTTCCCATAAGAAGATTGCGGAAATCGGGAACTGTTTGATTATTTGCTGTGACGGCGGGGCGCGTCATTTTCAATATATGGGAATTAAGCCGGATGTAATCATCGGCGATATGGATTCGATTGATCCAGTTCAACTGGTAAAATACTCTGCCCAGGGAATAAAAATTATAGACTATCCTGCGAACAAAGATTTTACCGATACAGAGCTGGCACTCGATTATGCTATGAGCTTGAAACCTGAGGAGATATTTATCTGGTGCGCTCTGGGCGGTAGAATTGATCACACTCTGGCCAATGTGTTTTTGCTTTGCAAGGGACTGGAGAAAGGAATCAGGATATATATGGTTGACGAGTATGGCGAAGCTTTTGTGCTGGATAAGAAAACTTCTTTTATAAATGAAACGGGCAAAACAGTTTCTCTTGTTGCGCTTAGTCCCGAAGTTAAAGGAATAAATCTCACGGGTTTTCTTTATCCTATGAAAGAAGGAAAATTAATAATGGGCGAGTCTCGCGGCGTCAGTAATATTATTAATGAAGCTCGAGCCAGCATCAGTGTCCAGCACGGGCTGCTTCTTATCATCAGATATTGGCAGAAAGATATCTTTCCGGAGGCGCTTTGATTTATGGAACCGGTTAAAGTATTATGCGTAGGCGGTTCAGATTCCAGCGGCGGCGCCGGAATACAGGCCGATTTGAAGGCTGTCAGCGCGTGCGGCTGTTATGGGCTGAGCGTAATTACGGCGGTTACAGCACAGAACACTAAAGGCGTTCATGGTGTTTACCCGGTTTCGCCTAAATTTGTCGGACAGCAACTTGATGACGTATTAAATGATATTGGAGCCGATTCGGTAAAAACCGGTATGCTTCTGACCGCGGGAGTTGTTCAGGAGGTAGCGAAAAAAATAAAAAAGTATGGACTTACGAAAGTTGTCGTCGATCCGGTGATGATCGCGAAAGGCGGAAGATTTTTGATGCAGGATAAGGCGCGGGAAGTTATGGTGAATAATCTTTTACCTCTTGCTCTTGTTTTTACTCCGAATATACCCGAAGCGGAAAAATTAGCACGAATGAAGATTACCTCAGTTGCCGCGATGAAAAGGGCGGCAGTTAAAATTCACGAAATGGGCGTCAAAAATGTGCTGATTAAAGGAGGACATCTTCAGGGCAGTATGCGAACAGTTGTCATTGATATTCTCTACAATGGTAGCTACTATGAGTTTTCTTCTCCCCGGATTGATTCTCCCAATACTCACGGCACCGGCTGTTCTTATGCATCAGTATTGGCATCGGCTCTTGCTCAGAATAAAAATATTGTTGACGCGGCCCGGCAGGCAAAAATTATGGTTACGGCCGCGATTGAAAACGCTTTAATTCTTGGAAAAGGATATGGCTCAGTCAACATCTTTGGGAAAAATATTTTAACTAAAAAGAAACAAACTAAAAATTCTGCTCGTTGAAAAAGTTGCTTTAATATTTTGGAGGAAGAAATGACACAATTAGAAAAAGCCAGGAAAGGCTTGATTACAGAAGAAATGAAAATATGCGCTGACGAAGAAAGAGTCGCGCCGGAATACATCCGTCAGGGAATTATCGAAGGCACGATCGTCATTGTCCGTAATGTAAAACATTTGAGCATCAAACCTTTGGCAATAGGAAAGGGTTTGCGTACCAAAGTAAATGCCAATATCGGCACATCCAAAGATAATAATGACTTGATTCTGGAGTTGGAAAAATTAAAAATCGCGGAGGCAGTGGGCGCCGACGCTGTTATGGATCTTTCTACCGGCGGAGATTTGGCCATGATCAGAAAAGAAGTTATGAAAAAAGCGACAGTGGCTATCGGCACTGTGCCGATTTATCAGGCTGCGGTAAAAATTTTGCAGGAAAAGAAAGCGATATCGGCAATGACCGCGGATGATATATTCGCCGTAATCGAAGAAAATGGCAAAGACGGCGTGGATTTCATTACTGTTCATTGCGGCGTAACCAGACTGAGTGTTGCGGCGTTGGAAGGACAGGGAAGAATATTAGGAATTGTCAGTCGCGGCGGCGCCATGACCGCCAATTGGATGTATTGCAATAAACTTGAGAATCCACTTTATGAGGAATATGACCGGCTTCTGGAGATAGCCCATCGCTATGATATGGTTTTGAGCCTTGGCGACGGACTTCGACCGGGAGCCATAGAAGATGCCACGGATCAGGGACAATTGCAGGAACTGATCATCCTGGGCCAGCTGGCTCAGAGGGCGCGTGCCGCCGGAGTGCAGGTGATGATTGAAGGCCCCGGCCATGTTCCCTTAACCGAGATTGTGGCCAATATTAAACTCCAAAAGGAAATATGCCAAGGCGCTCCGTTTTATGTCTTGGGTCCGTTACCTACGGATATCGCGCCGGGTTATGATCACATTACTTCAGCCATTGGCGGTGCGATTGCCGGCGCTGCGGGAGCGGATTTTTTGTGTTATGTCACGCCCGCAGAACATTTGCGCCTGCCGACTTTGACTGATGTCCGTGAAGGAGTTATTGCCGCGCGCATAGCCGCGCATATTGCCGATATCGCCAAAAATGTATGTGGCGCACGAGAGAGAGACCGGAAAATGTCACAGTGCCGGAAAAATTTTGATTGGCAAGGTCAGGTGGATTTATCCATCGATCCGGAAAAGACCGTTGCGTTGCTGGAAAAAAGCAAAAGCGCGCAGGATGAAGGCTGTACAATGTGCGGTGAATTCTGCGCTATTAAATTAGGCAAAAGATAATCACATATCTGTTTTAAAAGGAGCAATCCTTGTCTGGGGAGCGAGAAAATATCATAAAAGGTAATCGCCGGCATGCGGAAGAAATAGTCCGCCGTTTGAAGCAATCAGGTTATGAAGCGTATTTTGTCGGCGGTTGCGTGCGGGATTTTATTCTCGGAACTGTTTCCAGTGATTACGACATTGTGACTTCGGCGCACCCCGATCATGTAATGGCGCTCTTTTCCAATACCGTATCTATCGGCGCAAAGTTTGGTGTTGTCGCCGTCGTTGTTAACGGCCACCCTTATGAAGTGGCCACCTTCCGCAGTGACGATATTTACGAAGACGGCAGACACCCTTCCCATGTCCGTTTTTCTTCCGCTAAAGAAGATGTGTTCAGGCGCGATTTCACAATCAACGGTCTTTTAATGGACCCGGACACCAATGATATATTTGATTATGTAAATGGCCGCGCTGATATAGAGAAAAAAATAATCCGCACTATCGGTGATCCCGACAACCGCTTTTATGAAGATTTTCTGCGAATGCTGAGAGCAATCCGTTTCGCGGCCAATTTTGGTTTTGTTATAGAACCAGCAACAAAGAAAGCTATCGAAAGAAACGCCCCGAAAATAAATCAAATAAGCGCTGAACGCCTGCGGGAAGAATTGAGTAAAATTCTCACACGCGGCGGCGCACGCACTGGTTTTGAATTAATGATCCAGACTGGTATTTTAAAGGAAATTCTGCCCGAAATAGATAAATTGATGGGGGTGGAACAACCGCCGCGTTTTCATCCTGAAGGCGATGTGTGGCAGCATACTTTAAACATGCTGGATTTGTTGCCCCAAAACGGAGAAACTGATAGAAATCTTTGTCTGGCATGGGGAGTGCTTTTGCATGATGTCGGCAAAGCCCTCACCCGCAGTGAAGACGAAAAAGGCGTTCATTTTTACGGACACGTTCAAAAGGGAGAAGAAATTGCTGATGATATTATGCAACGGCTTAGATTTTCCCGCGCACAGAAAGAAACCGTGCTCAATCTAATCCGTCAGCACATGGTTTTCATGAATGTTCAGAAAATGCGTCCTGGACGACTTAAAAGGTTTTTGCGCATGCCGGATTTTGACTTGCATCTGGAGTTGCATCGCCTTGACTGTGCCGCCAGCCACGGTATGCTGGATAACTATGAATTTTGCCGCGACCAGCTTCAGCATCTGGACCAGGAAGATTTGCATCCACCTCGCTTATTAAACGGCAACGATTTGATGGCTATGGGATTTGCTCCAGGTAAAATTATCGGAGAAATCCTACTGGCTTTAGAAGAAGAGCAATTGGAAGGAAAGATTTCAACACAAGATGAAGCCAGAAATTATGTCCTTGCTAGCTGGAAAATGAAACAATGAGAAAATACCGGATAATAATTTGTTTGTTTTTTATTATTCTATTTGTTGTGTCATGCTCAAGCAAAGTTCATCATCGTAAATCTTTATCAGCAACTAAATACAGGCCTGTTTTAAATCTTATGGGATACACAATTCAGGCCGGCGCGTTTAAAAATGTGGAAAACGCGGTGCGTTTAACGGAAAGACTAAAAAGCAATCATGGCCTTGATGCCACATATTTTATGGCTTCCGATAAATTTTTCAAAGTTCGTTTTGGTAATTTTACAACAAAGGAACTGGCCAGAAAAAGAGCTCAAAGCCTGAAAGAAGCAAATATCATTGAAGATTTTTACATTGTTCGCCCGGAAGATTACTCCGTTGCCAGACAGAAGCAATACGGAACTGATTACATTAGGGAATCTCTTGTAAAAACCGCGAAAGATTTTATTGATGTTCCCTATCTCTGGGGAGGCGCTTCTCCTGATGATGGATTTGATTGCAGCGGACTGACAATGACCGTGTATCAGTTAAACGGACTGGATCTGCCCCGCAACTCAAGAAAACAATTTGATGTTGGAGATTCAATAAACAAGAATAATTTACAAAAAGGTGATCTCGTATTTTTTGCTGAGAAAGGAACAAATCGCGTTTCGCATGTAGGAATTTATATAGGAGGCGACAAATTCATTCACGCTTCCTCGCAGGGCAAAAAAATTCGTGTGGATTATCTTTCATCTGATTATTTTACAAATCAATACATGGGTGGAAGAACTTATTTTTAATTTTTTAAAAAGGACTTTTTTTGAATTTTATTAAAAAATAACTAATTTTTAAAATATATTCTGCATTATTTTTATTTTTTCTTATAAATAAATATTTTCATCAAACACAGATTTGTCTATCAGCAGCGTGCATATTTATTCTGATAATCAATTGACATCTGTATGATTGATTATCAGGAAACATAGAGCTGACATGGATTGCAGCGTTTTTAAATTATGATAATACATCCGGCCTTCAGTTTTTTGTATTCTGATAAATCTGAAAAATATTTTATATCAAAGTGCCTCGATAAAAAAAATATTAATTTTTTTATAGTTTTTGTTGACGTGATTAAAAAAATAAAGTAAAATTATACCTAAAGAAGGTATTAGAAGTATTTTGTTACAACAATTTTTATAAAGGAGGCTTCACCTAATGGCAACAGCAAAGAAAGCAGCAAAGAAGAAAGTTGTAAAGAAAGTTGTAAAGAAAAAAGCAGCTCCAAAGAAAAAAGCAGTAAAGAAAGTTGTAAAGAAGAAAGTCGTTGCAAAGAAAAAAGTAGCAAAAAAGAAATAGAATAATTTAGTTGTTCAAGTTATTAAATTTCGAAGGGGATACGGTAGTGTCGTTTTCAAGAGATTAGTTTTTGCGAGAGCAATTAGTGCTCTCTCCTTTATCGGATATTGCATTGCTGATCTCGATATAAAAAATCTACCGTGTCTGGAAAAAGAACGCTTGGCGGTAACTGTTTTTATAACAGTTACCGCCATTATTTTATGTATGCCTGCCATGAGTAAAAAAATTGATAAAACCATTTTCTATTCCTATAGTTATCCTCTAATCTTTCACCGTTGATTTTTGAATAGAATTGTGTCTATATACCCCGCACACGCACAAATATATATTTTTCATGGAAGATCAGTTATAAAACTTTTCTATATATTTTAAAAATAAGGGCGGATTAAACTCATGCTGGAATTAAAAAAATTATATTTTACTGCGCAGGAAAATGATTACGAAAACGGTGCCCCGCGCAATATCATTGACGGCATAGATTTCACTTTCGAAAAAGGAAAATTTTACGTCATTACCGGTCCGAACGGCAGCGGGAAAACAACTCTGGCCAAACTTATAATGGGAATTAATCCCATATCCCGCGGCTCTATCATTTTCGAAGGCAAAGATATATCCAATCTTTCTATCACGGAGCGCGCCAAAACAGGCATTGCATATAGTTTCCAGCAGCCCGCTCGTTTCAAGGGAATTACTTTTCGTGATTTACTTTCTATTGTCACTGGATTTGACGATGAGAAAAAGTTTCTGGAAATGGTAGGACGTGTCGGCATCTGTCCACTGTCTTTTCTCGATAAAGAAGTTGACGCCACACTTTCCGGCGGAGAAATTAAAAAAATAGAACTGGCTACGACGATTGCCGCCAATCCGAAGCTGGCTATTTACGATGAGCCGGACACGGGCATTGATTTATGGACAATCGGCCCTATGGTCAGCCTTTTAAAAAAAGAACTCTCCCCAAAAAAGACAACAATAGTTGTCAGCCACAACAAAGCCTTTCTGGACGTGGCGGATGTAGTGATAATTATCGACAAGGGACGGATTGTTTATACCGGCGATTTGAAAAAAGCGTTGCCGCTGTTA
>JAPLJP010000073.1 GCA_026388535.1 Deltaproteobacteria bacterium
ATATTTCCTTTAAGAATTAAAGTCCGCTTTTTACAATAAATTAGGAGCAGACAAATTTAAATATTAACCAAATTCTTTTTCAATCCAATTTTTTATTTCGTCACGGACGCGTCTGTACTCATTGATTACATCTTCATGATTTCCTTTAAATCCTGATGGATCGGGGAAACCTTTGTGAAGGTGTAAATTGCCTCCCGGGAAATACGGACAGGACTCTTTGGCTTGATCGCAAACCGTAACGACGCAGTTAAATTTGGTATCTTTAAAAATATTTAATCCCTTTGAGCGATAATTACTGACATCAATGCCAATTTCACTCATCACCGAGACAACAAGAGGATCAATTTGCGTGGGATCGGAACCGGCGCTAAAGGCCGTATACCGATCCCCGTAAATTTTATTTAACAGCGCTTCAGCCATCTGCGACCGGAATGAGTTATGAGTGCAAACAAACAAAACACTCTTTTGGGGGGAACATTTTTTCACAGCGATCCCTTAATCTCCTATTTTATTTCTTATTTGTTTTGCCGGCTTTCTTTGCACCAACCAGAGGAACAAAACCTTCTTTGACAACTATTTTCTGACCTTCAGCAGATTTAACAAAATCCAGATATTTCGCCACGTCACCTTTTGCATCGCCATCGGTGTACATGTATAACTCGCGGGACATCGGATATTCTTTGGATAGAGCTGTAGCAACGGAAGCGGTTATACCGTTCACCTGCAAAGGCTTCACGCTTTTATTGACATAGCCAATGCCCAGATAACTAATGGCATAGCGGTTTTTGGCTACTGCGGTGACAATTGCTCCGTTGGATGCCAGCATCTGAGCCTGAGGCGCCACTTTGGCCTTTTTCATTACGAAATGATCCCAGGATTCAAATGTACCGGAAGAGGAATCGCGTGAAATGACTACAATCTTTAAATCTTCGCCGCCCACTTCTTTCCAGTTGGTAATTTTACCCTGATAAATCTGGCTTAACTGATCAATTGATAAATTCTTTACTTTGTTTTTAGGATTCACAACAGGGACAATCGCATCATTCGCCACCACATTGGCAATAGGATTTACATTTTTTGTCTTGGCGAGTTCAATTTCTTCCTTCTTAATTTCCCGGGATGATGTGGCAATGTCCGTTGTCTTGTCTATTAACGCTTTAATGCCTTCACCTGAGCCGCCTCCGGAAAGAGAAATCTGTACTTCAGGGTGTTTTTTCATAAAGGCTTCCAGCGTGCCCTGAGCAATAGGCAAAACCGTGGTTGATCCCTTAATAACAATTGACGAACCGGCAAAAGTAACTCCGCACATCAGCGCAAAAGCGACAATCGCAAATACTGTTCTTTTGAAAATACTTAACATTAAATTTTCCTCCTGATTTTAAATTTGCAATACTTTTACAGGATCAATGTTACAGTTTGATGACAGGCTAAAGAAAGTTTATACACAGTAAGGAACATCTAAAAGAATTCACAAGAAAACAACAGGCAGACTACTTCTTATCGGCAAATTTATAACCAAATCCTCTAACTGTTAGAATATAATTAGGATTTTCCATATCTTTTTCAATCTGAGACCTTAATCTACGAATGTGCACATCAACCGCACGATCGGTGATAAAAGTGTCATCGCCCCAGACATGATCAAGAATCTGGTTGCGCGAATAGACCCTGCCCTGATTGCGAGATAAAAAGAAAAGAAGTTTGAGCTCCGTAGGACTTAGTGTTACCGGTTTACCACTGATCTTAACTAGACATGAAGCATAATTTATTTTCATATCTTTATATTCGAATTCTTCATTACCGGTCTTTTTCTCTACATCTTGCATGCGCCGCAGAATACTGCGCACTCGCGCAACAAGTTCCTTCACACTGAAAGGCTTGGTTATGTAATCATCCGCCCCGATTTCCAAACCGATGATCTTGTCAATTTCATCGCCCTTTGCCGTCAACATAATGATGGGCAAATTTGCTGTTTCCGGATTACGGCGGATAGCCTTACAAACATCAAGTCCATTCATTTTAGGCAGCATAAGATCGAGAATCATCAAGTCCGGCTTTCCCGAACGTACCAAACCAATGGCGGCCTCACCGTCATAAGCTTTTACTGTAGAAAACCCCTCTTTTCCCAGATTATAAGAAAGGAGATCCACAATATCCTTTTCGTCATCAACAATTAGAATTTTAGACATAAATATTTATACCATTGGGATGATGCTCTGGCTTTTGCATTTTTGGCGCAAACCCCCTTTAACTTTTTATAAAAGTAATTTACAAAAGTCCAGGGCACGTAAATGAAATTGAAATTAATCTGGTATGACTTTAAACACTTCGTCGCCGGGTCGCACGCGGCCGGAAACCTTAATACCTATAAAATCGCCGGCGACTGCTTTGGGCACTGATTTATTATCCACTTCCATTGATTGAATAACATCCGTGAAATCAGTGGTGTGGCCGGAAAATTTTAAGCTGTCGCCCACAGCTACCTCTCCCTCCGTTATTTTTACCGCAGCCACGGAAGGTTTAGAAAAAAACTTCATGACTTCGCCAATTCTTTTTTCCGCCATAACGATACCTCCATTTTTTCTAATCTGAGGTTGGATCATTTATAGACAAAAATATTCTTTCTTCTTCGCGAGTATAAGAAATTTGGTTTCGTCTGTCAATTAAATTAGAATCAAACCCCGTGATATTTTGTTACTGATTCCTCAATATCTTAACCAAACCTTTCATTTAATGTCATCAAATTGAAATGTTGGCATGCTATTTTACCACCAAAAGTATGGGGAAAGCATAATAAGGAGATATAAAATTTGAGTAAAACGAATAGTAGCGTAGTTCAATATCCTGTTAAAACGGATACCTCCATAATAAAGTCAACCAGCGAGTTGATGCATTTGATCGGTGTTCAATATGGCCGGTTGGGCGTAGACGTTGGCTCTCTCCCTTTTGCGCCTATGGATGCTACCGCCGGAAGCGAATCCGAAATGCAAACGGTTGTAATAGGTAAAAGGTCGGATGTCGATCTGCCGCTCGTTATAGAGCAATCCAATTATCTGACGAATATTCGCAGACGAGCCAAATCCGGTGATGCCTCAGCACAAATTATGTCCGATCTGGAAAAATATTTAGACGCAAACAATGCAGGCATCTGGGAGAACAGCTGGGTGCGCTTCCCCAGGAAAAAACTGGGTAAATATGCGGAAGAAGTATTACACAATGATCTGTCAGCTGATAAAAATAGTCCGGTGAGAGGCCAGCGCACGGATATCGACCGCTTTCTATACCAGCAAAACGGAGATGATTTTGTCCGCATTCCCGTCAGCTACCTTTTAAAATTATCACTTGCCGAGATAATAGACTCATCGGGCCTGATCAATCTATCTGTCGGCAAAACCGGCCGGAAGGTCATGGATCATTTTCTCAATGATAATACATCACCGGAAACCTCATCTTTCTATATAAGCTCCATGCCGTCAGCAAACAGTATCGGTGGAGATTGCGCTAAAGAAATGGCGATACGCTATCTTCTGGGACAGATATTAATCATGTATGCCAACAAAAAATTTGCCCTCGAGGAAAACGGACAGGAAGCACTGATGTTTTTCTCGCCGCACCCGCCCGTCAGACAGAAAGTTTTGAATAATTGTATTTCCGATTCGTTTTATCGCGAACTTTTCATGAATCCCTGTCTTTCCGGCTGGGACAAAGGAGAAGAAAAATATGAATACATGCACCTTTGCCACCGTGTGTTGAGTCGCAGCCAGTTTAACGCCGTATTAAAACTCCGGGAAGCGGGAATCAACACCAGCAATCTGGTTTCACTGCCTAATCTTTCCAATATCAGCCTAGCCAACAACGGCACGCACGTCAGCATGGGAAGTCTGAAGCTGAGTTCGCTGCTTGGCGACTCATCTTCCGGCTATACCCGGCATCATGAGAAATATTTGGGCGACCTGGTCGTGAAAATTGTTGAACACTTTCTTCCTCTTTTTGTCGGCACTTATACAGCGGCGCCCTATCGGCTTGACTTCACTGATTTTCATCCTGAAAAAGCGCTTGGTTTTTTGCCGCACGAGTTGGATTATACTCATCTGCGCATGCTCTGGAGGCGCTGGAAAAAGAAAGCCGATCTCAATATATTGGGATACCCGATGACACCGTTTGGACCACGCAGGCTTGATCAACTGGCCAGTTCCGTCTTTCAACTATCAGGTGATTTTGTGCCCGACTTTCGTTTAATTGATTATCTTGTGTCTATCCTGAGCACCGAAAAAAGTCCGGCGCTCAACGGCAGGCTTCACAATAGTCAGCAGCTTAAACAAGACCTTGCCGACCTCGGTGTCTTTGATACCAAGATGTCACTCTACCTTTTCGATAAGTTGCGTGAATACGAAAATATGGGTTTTTCCGGTTTTGAGGGACGCCACTACAGTTTGTTTGATAGTTTTATGACGGATATGGGTCAGGCAGTCAACCTGCAAAATCTTATCTACCTCCTGGCTTTCAAATATATTGCCACAGGTCAGATCAGCCATGAAAACATACCGGATGATCCTTTTGTTGAAAGTGAAAGAAGACAGATTATTTTCGGCAGCGCGATTGGCATTCCCACTTTCTTCGTCCATCAAAATACCGGCAATGCTTTTCTGAAGCGTATTATTGAAAAAACACGAAGGGTGCGATCCAGCCGCCGCTATACCGGATATAACAGGATTTACAATATTGAATACCGGCGCGCCTTACTGGATATTATTCGCGATGATGCAGCCGATATAATCGAAATGCTCGATATGAGAGAGGCCATGAGGGATTTGGAGTGTAGAATCAATGAGCCTGACAATCTTGCGGCTTCGGATAAACTAACCCGCGGAATTCTAAATCAGGCCAATTCAAAATCACCCTTGAGTCTTCCTGCCGCAACATTTAATCAAGCAGCAGAGAAGTACTACCGCACAGCATTGCGCAAAGATCATATAAGGGAAT
The DNA here is from genome assembly GCA_026388535.1 of Deltaproteobacteria bacterium. GTDB lineage: Bacteria > Desulfobacterota > Syntrophia > Syntrophales > Smithellaceae > Smithella. The sequence continues at coordinate 4,984 of JAPLJP010000073.1, forward strand.
CCTTTGACGTTCTGAGCGAAGATATTATTACACTGGATCAGGATTCCAGCAATATCAACGATGAAATGAGAACCCTGCTGCATATTATCCTTCAGGGAAAAAATCTGCCTTCATTCCTCAGGACCGTTCGAAGTGAAGTAATGCGGGAAAAAGCAGCACCGCAGACTCTGGAAAAACTAGCCTATCTTATTCTGGTAGATATACATTACAAAAATATTTTTTATTCTAAATTTCAGGAATCTCATTATTGGAAGACGAATTATGGAAAAACTGCACAATAAACAACGGCATTACTCGCAACGCGGGTCAGATATTGCCAACATAGTTATTAGAAAGGTAATCAAATATCAATGGAGAACATAAAGCATCAATATATTGAACGCAATACAAGACAAGTTAATACAGAAACGCTATACGGCAATCAGGCTGTTCAGTTTCTGTATTCAAATATCCGTGAACAATTGCCCTGGCTTTTCCGCAGGCTGACCAGCGCAAGAGTTTCCCGCTTTTTGAGTTACATAAACTATTACGGCATTCTTACTGATAAAATGAAAGACCATTTAAACCTGCAATCGATACTGAATATCAATGAAGAAGAATGTGTCGATCCACCGGAAAAAATGGATTCATTAAAAAAGATATTCGAGCGCAAAATTCGTTACTGGCGATGCCGCCCTATGCCTAATGATCCACTGGCAATTGTTTCCCCTGCCGATTCCAGGATGCTCTTTGGATCTTTTGCCGAAACATCAAGTATATTTATTAAAGGAAAATTTTTCGATTATGAAGAAATGCTCGGACGCAACAAAGGAACCTGGCTTGCCGCTTTTCAGGAGGGTGACTTTGCCGTTTTTCGTTTGACGCCGGAAAAGTATCATTACAATCATACACCGGTTGCCGGCAGGGTTATTGATTTCTATCCGATATCCGGCTCTTACCATGCCTGTAATCCTAATGCCGTAGTATCGGTAGTGACTCCTTATTCCAAAAACAAACGGGTCGTGACCATTATTGACACTGATGTAGAGGGAGGATCTTGTGTCGGCATTGTCGCCATGATTGAGGTCGTGGCCTTAATGATTGGTGACATTGTCCAGTGCTACAGTGAAAAAGAATATGAAAACCCGCTGTCCGTGGGAACAGGAATGTTTGTTAAAAAAGGCATGCCCAAGAGCCTGTTTCGCCCTGGGAGTTCTACTGTGGTTTTGATCTTCCAAAAAGACAGGGTGAGGTTTGCCGATGATATTACCGCCAATATGTCTTATCCTGATGCCCAAAGTATCTTTTCCCTGGGTTTCGGTAAATCACTGGTAGAAACAGACGTCAGAGTCAGGTCATATATTGGCAGCGCATATGCACATAAAGGATTAAACTGATTTTTAACGTATGAAACAGGAGGGCATCATGAATAAAGATAAAATGGCTTATATTCGTAGTCTTATGGTTCGAAAAATGGAAGATTTACAGAAGTCGGCCGACTATACAATACTCAAACTTAAAATAAATAATGATAAATATGCTGACCCCTTCGATCAGGCCGCAGTTGAGTCAGGAAAAGATATTGAGCTTAACTGTCTGGATAAAGAATGGCATTTACTCTTGGACATAAAAGAAACCATTATGCGCATTGATCATGGGCTCTTTGGAATTTGCGACCATTGCGGACGTCCAATATCGCAAAAAAGATTGATAGCCGCACCGATGAGCAAGCTTTGCATAATGTGTCAGGAAGAAATCGAATCCCGGCATAATAAGCAAAAACACAGACGCCAATATGCAGGCAGAATCTCATACAGCCATGCTTAATGAATTATTTATAGTAATTATATTTCTTGCGCTGATGTTAATTTTCCGGTGGGCGTTTAATACTTTGCCTGATGAACGATGGCAAATCATCGGCTGCCTTCCATATCGGCAGTTAACAGATAGTCGCTGGCAGGGATGGAATCTGACATGGTATGGTTTTTTTAACGCCGTGGCCATAGTATTTGCCGTCTGCATGTTTCTAATTATGACAGGGTCATTGTCCATACCGCTTATTGCCGGTTTATCTTTGTTGACACTGCTTCTCGCAATCTGCTTTCCTGCGGCAAGAATGATTGCTTTTTTAATCGAAAAAAAGTCCAACACCTCTACAGTCGGCGGCGCATCATTTATCGGTATCATTGCCGCACCGTGGATCATTTTACTGACCAATGTAACGGCAGGTAAATGGCTGGGTTTCAACATTACCCCAAGAAATGCTCTGGCCGCTATGTCGATTGCCTATACGCTGGGCGAAGGAATCGGCAGGCTGGCCTGTATCAGCTTCGGCTGCTGCTACGGAAAACCTCTGGCAGACTGTTCCCCTTTGATCAATAAAATATTTCAAAAACATAATTTTATTTTCAGCGGCAAAACAAAGAAGATATCTTATGCTCACAAGCTCGATGGTCAGCGAGTTATTCCCATACAGGCGATAACAGCCGTAATTTACAGTTTAACAGGCCTCGCCGGCTGCTATCTTTTTCTCAAAGGTTTTATGACTGTAGCTTTTGTTTTGACATTGATTGTAACGCAACTCTGGCGGGTGTTCTCCGAATTTCTACGCGCTGATTACCGCGGAGAAGGGAAAATATCCGCTTACCAGATGATGGCTTTAATAGCATGTTTATACGGTTTATTAATTGCTTACATATCTTACCAGCCGCGACTGCATGCACCGGACTTACTGTTGGGTCTTTCAGCGCTGTGGAATCCAGTTGTACTGATATTTCTAATGGCTTTGTGGATAGTTACTTTCTTTTACATGGGAAAAAGCAGAGTCACTGCGTCATTAATAAATATTTACGTTCAAGAGAAAAAAATCTAGTCTTTTCTTTAATGAAAGAGCAACAAATACAAAAGGCAGGGTCAAAACCCTGCCTTTTGTATTTTCTAATGTATGGACAAGCTATTCGGCTGCCTTTTCTTTTGCTTTTGCCTTCGCTTTAGTTTTTGGCTTTGCTTTTTCCTTCTTTTTCTCATCAGGAATAAATTCCAGAATGGAAACGGGCGCGTTGTCGCCAAAACGGTAACCGGTTTTAATAATTCTTGTGTATCCTCCCGCTCTATTGCGGTAGCGTTCGGTAAGTTCCCCAAAAAGTTTGCCAACCGTGTCTTTATCCCGGACAACAGCCAGAGCCTGACGGCGAGCGTGCAGACTGCCCTTTTTACCCAAAGTAATCATCTTCTCCGCCACTTTTCTCAACTCTTTGGCTTTCATGTCTGTCGTACGAATACGTTCATGCTTTATGACAGAAGTCACCATATTACGAAGCATGGCTTCCTTATGGCTGGAAGTCCTGCCCAGCTTACTGCCCGCTTTACCATGATGCATCGTTAAATTACCTCTTTCCTTTTAATAAATATAATGTGTGCGCCTTTATTACTATTTCTAACTTTTAGAATCAATATCCATCCCGAAAGTAAGATCGTATTCGTTGAGAATATCTTTGATTTCGCTCAACGATTTGCGCCCGAAATTTTTTGTCTTGAGCATTTCCGCTTCTGTTTTCTTTACCAATTCTCCAATAGTGTTGATTCCGGCATTTTTCAAGCAGTTGGCTGACCGGACAGAAAGCTCCAGATCTTCCACGGAACGCGACAAGACTTTGTTTACATTCTCCTGATCATCTTCTTTTTCCGGCAGAACTTCTTCCTCGATTTCTTCAAAGTTGATAAACACGTCTAGTTGTTGTTTTAATATTTTCGCGGAATAGGCTATGGCATCTTCGGGTTTTACACTTCCATCCGTCCAGACTTCCAGCGTGAGTTTGTCATAATCGGCAACTTGACCGACTCGCGCGTGAGAAACGATATAATTCACTTTTTTAACCGGTGAAAAAACGGCGTCAATATTAATCGTTCCTTTAGGCTGGTCTGATTCCAGTTCCTTTTTAGCCGGAAGGTATCCCTTGCCCATTTTTACTATTAGTTTCGCCTTGAAAGAACCGCTGGATACAGTGGCAATATGATGATCGGGGTTTAAAACCTCAATCGTGCCGTCAGTTATAATATCGGCTGCGGTAACGACTCCGGCATGCGTGACATCAATACTCACTTCTTTCGTGTTCGCCTGTCCCAATTTAAAGCGCACGCCTTTCAGATTTAAAATAATATCTGTTATGTCTTCTTTAACTCCGGGCAAAGTTGAAAACTCGTGCAGTACACCTTCAATCTTTGCGGAAACTATAGCACAACCCTGAATAGAAGAAAGCAACACTCTTCTTATCGCATTGCCTAAAGTTATGCCAAAACCCCTTTCCAATGGCTGAATGACAAATTCTCCATAGGAATTCGTATGAGTCGCTTCATCAACATCAATACGCTTGGGACGAATCAAACTTGACCAGTTCCTTTGCATAATTAAACCCATCCTTTAGCTGGTTTGTGAAAATAATTTGTTTTATTACTTCGAATAAAGTTCGACAACAAGTTGTTCCTGAACCGGCATGGTTAAATCTTCCCGCACCGGCAATATTTTAATAGAGGCCTTGAAGTTTTCTTTATCCAATTCCAGCCAATGAGGCACGCCGCGTCTTTCTATAGTTTCAATTGCGCCTATTATTTTAGCGACCTTGCGGCTACCTTCTTTAACGCAAACTCCATCCCCCGCTTTAAGCAAATATGACGGAATATTAACCGGCTTGCCATTAATTAAAAAATGGCCATGACTAATTAATTGCCTTGCTTCTATTCTGGAATTAGCAAAGCCCATGCGAAAAATCATATTGTCCATTCTTCTTTCCAGAAGTACAAGCAAATTTGTTCCTGTAATGCCCTTTTGCTTATCGGCTTTTTCAAAATAGCCTCTAAACTGCTTTTCCAAAAGCCCATACATTCTTTTCAGCTTTTGCTTCTCGCGCAATTGGACACCATAATCAGAACGTTGTTTTTTATGCAACTGACCATGATCTCCCGGAACATAATCCCTTCTTTCAAAGGAACATTTTTCCGAATAGCATCTATCGCCTTTAGAAAAGAGTTTTAATCCTTCACGGCGACACAATCTGCATGATGAATCCGTATACCTTGCCAAAAAAGCCTCCCTTTATTCTCCCGTTATTCGTGATTTGTTTATACTCTGCGACGTTTCGGCGGCCTGCATCCGTTATGCGGAACAGGCGTCACATCGCGAATCAAAGTAATCGTAAGTCCGGCAAGCTGCAACGACCTCAATGCCGATTCTCTGCCGGCTCCGGGACCTTTTATATATACCTGCACTTTGCGCATTCCCTGTTCCCTGGCTTTACGCACAACATCTTCCGCGGCCATCTGCGCGGCAAAAGGAGTGCTTTTGCGTGACCCCTTAAAACCCTGTAATCCAGATGAAGACCACGCAATCACATTGCCGCTTAAATCAGTTATCGTGACAATTGTATTATTAAAAGTGGATTGTATATGCGCAATCCCCTCGGTAATATTTTTCTTTTCCTTTTTCTTGCCAGTTTTTCTGACTGCCTTAGCCATTTTTCCTCCAGTTCAGGATAATCAAATTACTTTTTCTTGCCTGCGATAGCCCGCCGCGGACCCTTTCTGGTGCGGCTATTCGTGTGAGTCCTCTGACCTCTTACAGGAAGTCCCTTGCGATGACGCAAACCACGATAAGAACCAATGTCCATCAAACGTTTAATAGATACCGATATATCCCTGCGCAGGTCACCCTCAACCTTGTGATCTTTATCAATTATATTTCTAATTGCTGATATTTCCGAGTCGGCCAGTTCGTCTGTTTTTGTATCCGGACTGACGCCCGCATTTTTCAGGATTTGCTTTGCCTTCGTTTGGCCAATGCCGTAAATATAAGTTAAAGCAACTTCCATTCTTTTATTTTTCGGTAAATCAACACCTGAAATTCGTGCCACCTATAACCTCCTGAATATAAAAACTATCCCTGACGCTGTTTATGCTTGGGATTTTCACAGATTACCCGCAAAACACCCTTACGTTTGACAATTTTACACTTCTCACATATTTTTTTCACCGATGATCTTACTTTCACGATTTCAACTCCTTATTCTCAGTAAAAAAATATTTTTTACTTCGTCCTATAAGTAATTCGGCCACGGGTCAAATCATAAGGTGAAAGTTCCACCGTAACTTTATCACCCGGCAATATTTTGATAAAATGCATACGCATTTTACCGGATATATGAGCTAAAACCTTATGCCCATTGTCAAGTTCCACCCGGAACATGGCATTGGGTAGCGGTTCAAGAACCCGACCTTCAACTTCGATTGCTTCTTCTTTAGCCATAGTTTAATCTACATTACTATTTAAAAAAATATTTACCCGCTTACGACCAAACAAAAAATTAATTCAACTTACTTAAAATGTCCGGCCCGTTATCTGTAATTGCCACCGAATGTTCAAAATGAGCCGATAAGCTTCCATCTTTTGTAACAACTGTCCAGCCGTCGGGCAATACTTGTACCTTATATTTCCCTTCATTGACCATCGGCTCAATGGCCAGAATCATCCCGCTTTTCAGTTCAATACCGCGTCCTTGTTTCCCGAAATTGGGAATCTGCGGATCTTCGTGAAGATTTTTACCTATTCCATGACCTACAAAATCCCGCACTACCGAATAACCGGCATCTTCCACCATAGCCTGTACAGCAGCTGATATATCTCCCAGCCGGTTGCCGTCTTTGGCTTGTGATATGCCCGCGTATAAACTCTGCTCGGTAACCTGCATAAGCCTTGAAACTTTTTGGGTCACCTTGCCTACCGGCAACGTTATGGTTGCATCGCCGAAAAAGCCCTGATAGTAAACACCGAAATCAAGTCCCACAATATCGCCTTCTTCCAATATCCGTTCTGAAGGCATGCCGTGCACTACAACTTCATTTACCGAGACACAGAGGGCATAGGGAAAACCATTGTAACCTTTAAACGCCGGCTTTGCTCCCCTTTTTGCCGCGATTTCCTCGGCGAATTTATCCAGTTCTTTTGTCCTTACACCGGGCTTTACTTTTTCTCTGAGCTTGCTTAAAACCTCGGCAACAATACGATTGCTTGATCTCGCTTTTTCAATTTCCTCCGGAAGCTTCAAAATTACCATTATAATCTTCCGTTATCTTCTGCGAGCAATATGTCCTTTTTTCATAAATCCTTCATATTGCCTGGTAAGCAAATGCGACTCAATCTGACTCGCCGTATCCATAGCGACACCAACTACAATCAACAGCGCCGTACCGCCAAAATAAAAAGGAACATTTAATTGAGCGATTAAAACGCTGGGCAGTACGCAAACTATGGAAACGTAAATAGCCCCGCTGAAAGTCAGTTTTTCCAATACGTCTTCAATATATTCAGCGGTCTTTTTACCCGGTCTTATACCCGGGACATAACCACCGAATTTTTTCATGTTATCGGCGACATCATCCGGTTTAAAAGTGACTGCCGTATAAAAAAAGCAGAAGAAAAAGATAAAAGCCACATAAAGAACTTCATAGCCCAATCTGCCCGGAACCAAATATCCGGCAATATTTTTTATCCAACCTTCGTGCGCAAAATTAGCAATGGTAGCGGGAAACATTATAACTGAAGAAGCAAAGATCGGAGGAATGACTCCCGACGTATTGATCTTCAGAGGCAAATGAGTGGTCTGCCCACCATACATTTTACGGCCAACTATTCTTTTGGCATATTGCACCGGAATGCGGCGTTGTCCCGCCTCCACAAAAACAATGGCGCCTATAACTGCTATCATTAGCAAGGCAATCAATAAAATAACCAAAACACCCAGTTCACCGGCAGTTGCCAGTCTAAACGTATTGCCAATTGCCGCCGGTATGCGACAAACAATACCGGCAAAAATTATCAGCGAGATGCCATTGCCAATTCCTTTTTCGGTAATTGTCTCGCCAAGCCACATAATAAACGCCGTGCCGGAAGTCAAGGTGATCATCGTCATGACTATAAAACCGGGGCCCGTCTGCAAAACAATGGGAGAACCGGAGGGGCCAGCCATCTGCTGCAAACCGAAAGCAATGCCAAAACCTTGAATCATACTCAAAAGAACAGTTCCGTAGCGGGTGTATTGAGTAATTTTGCGCCGTCCCGTTTCACCTTCCTTGGAAAGTCTTTCCAAGTGAGGAATAGCAATCGTTAATAATTGCAAAATAATTGAAGAACTGATGTAAGGCATTATGCCCAGGGCAAAAATAGAAAAATTGCTAAAAGCGCCGCCGGCAAACATGTCCATTAGACCGAATAATGAACCTTTCGCGTGTTCAAAATAAGCCAGTAGAGCCACATTATCAATTCCCGGAGTCGGAATATATACACCAATCCGATAAACAGCTAAAAGAAAAATTGTAAATAAAATTCTTCTTTGCAGTTCAGGAACTTTGGATACGCTGCCCAGCCCTTCTAACAAATTATATTACCTCTTCTATTGAACCGCCCGCGGCGGTAATTTTGTTTTTCGCGGCTTGACTTATTCTGGCTATTTTTAAAGTGACGGGGAAATCAATTTCGCCCTTGGCCAAAATTTTAATGTCATTGCCTTTTTTCTTTATAATACCGCTGGCCAAAAGAGCTGCTTCATCAATGACTGCGCCTTTGCTGAATTTTCGGCACAAATCGATAATGTTTACTGCGACGAATTTTTCACGGAAAGGATTGCGGAACCCCCGTTTGGGCAATCTGCGGGCCATCGGCATTTGTCCGCCTTCAAATCCGGCTCGTACCTTTCCGCCGGAACGGGCCTTTTGTCCTTTATCGCCTTTGCCGGACGTTCCACCCTGACCGGAAGCATCACCGCGACCAACTCGTTTTCTATCTTTCGTCGCACCGGCCGGAGCCTTTAATGAACTCAAATCCATATACTACTCCTTTGACTCTTCCACAGAAACCAAATGGATAACTTTATTTATCATGCCGCGAATCTGCGGAGTATCAACCAAAGTTACAGTGTCATTCAATTTAACCAGGCCCATTCCTCTTAAAACTTTTCTTTGCTTTTCGGGACGGCCGATTTCACTTTTCACTTTTTTAATTATTAACATTCTACCCACTTTAAACTACCTCATCGAATCATTGATAAGACTACTTGCCTCTTTGCGCGGCAATTTCCGCCGGATTTCTTAACTGGCAAAGGCCGTCAAGAGTTGCTTTCACCAAGTTATGCGGATTATGCGATCCCAAACATTTCGTTAGAACATTATGGACGCCGGCAACTTCCAATACCGCTCTCACAGCACCGCCGGCAATCAAGCCAGTTCCTTCAGACGCTGGTTTCAGTAAAACTTTGCCCGCGCCATAGCGGCCGATGACTTCATAAGGAATCGTCCTTTCGACAACGGCAACTTGCACCATATTTTTTTTGGCCATATCCATCCCCTTGCGGATAGCTTCCGGCACTTCATGAGCCTTCCCCAGTCCCGTACCAATCATTCCCTTGCCATCGCCGACAACCACAATAGCACTAAAACGGAACCGTCTGCCACCCTTGACTACTTTTGCCGTTCTATTAATGGCAACAACCCGGTCAAGGAACTCTGCATCTTTCATTTCTCTCTTATCCGATCTCTTATCCAACGATTCTTCCTTTATTATCGAGTATTATGTTCAACAATTAAAATTTAATACCATTTTCACGGGCTGCGTCTGCTAATGCCTTTACGCGGCCATGATAAAGGAACCTCCCTCTATCAAAAACGACTTTATCCACACCTATAGATTTTAAACGATCGGCGATTAATTTGCCTACTTCCTTCGCTATATCTACTTTTTTCTTGCCTTTGATCTTTGAGGCTAACTCTTTGCACAAAGTAGATGCCGTTGCCAAGGTACTAGCCTGTGCATCATTGATGGCTTGAACATAAATATGCTTATCACTCCGGAATACGGAAAGACGAGGCTTTTCCTGCGTTCCGACAAGCTTTCCTCTTGTTCTTTTTTCTCTCTTTTCCCTGATCTTTAATGTCTTTTTGGAAGCCAATGCTCTACCTCTTTACGGCAATATGAATTCTTACTTATGTATTAAGCAGTCGCCGATTTTCCAGCCTTACGCTTAATATACTCATCAACATACTTAATGCCCTTGCCCTTGTAAGGCTCCGGCTTTCTCAACGCTCTGATTTCCGCGGCAACCCGGCCAACCAACTGTTTATCGATACCGGAGACAATTATATTAACCTGTTTGTCCACCTTAATATCTATTCCCTTCGGAATATCGTATTGTACCGGACTGGAAAAACCCAAAATAAACTTCACGCTTTTATCGCTAAGCTCAGCACGATAACCGACGCCGGATATTTCCAATTTTTTTTCAAAGCCATTGCTGACGCCATTCACCATATTTCCAATCAATGTTCTGGCTAAACCATGGTAAGACCGCGCGGATATTTCTTCTGATTTTCTTTCCACCACCATGCTACTGTCGCTTATCGTCAGAGTAATGCCTTCCGGCAATTTAGAAGAAAGAGTCCCTTTGGGTCCTTCTACTTTAACGACACCGGCAATCTGGCTGACCTTAACATTCTTGGGAAAAGTTATCGGTTTTTTACCTATTCTCGACATGAACAAGAGCTCCTGCTTAATATCATTTATTCAATTACCAAACCTTACAAAGAATTTCCCCGCCGACATTCAGCTCTCTGGCTTCCGCATCAGTAATAACACCGCTGGAAGTTGAAAGGATAGAAATTCCCAAACCATTTAAAACCTTAGGGATGCTATCGGAAGCAACATAAACCCTGCGTCCCGGCTTGCTGACTCTTCTAATATTCGTGATCACGCTTCGCTTGGCATCAGGATATTTAAGAACTATCTCCAGCATCTGCTGTCCCTTTTCATTTTTCACATTATCGTAATTATTGATATATCCGTTTTTCTTCAATACCTTGGCAATATTGATGTTCATCTGGGACATATTAATATTAACCGTTTTGAAACGGGCCTTATTCGCATTCCTGATTCTAGTTAACATATCGGCAATAGGATCCGTCATCCCCATGCTTTTTTCTCCTTAAACTAAAGTTACCAACTCGATTTAATTACCCCGGGAAGCTCTCCCTGTAAAGAAAGTTTCCGCAAACAAATTCTGCACATATCAAATTTTCTGTAATACGCCCGCGACCGTCCGCAAAGCGGGCAGCGGTTATATTCTCTGACCGAAAATTTATTCTCTCTTTTCGCTTTCGCTATTAATGACTTCTTTGCCACGCCAAATTCCTCCGGAGCTTCTTTGATTTAATGCTTAAAAGGAACACCCATCAGCTTTAGTAAAAGCCTGGCTTCGTCATCCGTTTTCGCCGTAGTCACGATGGTGATGTTCATTCCTTTGACTTTTTCCACCTTATCGTATTCAATTTCAGGAAAAATTATTTGTTCCTGCAAACCGATAGAAAAATTTCCCCTGCCGTCAAACGCATTGGGCGATATGCCGCGAAAATCCCTTACCTTGGGCAAAGCGGCATTGACCAGACGATCAAAAAATTCATACATGATTTTTTTCCGTAAGGTAACTGAACAGCCTACAGGCATGCCCTGCCTTAACTTAAACGTCGCTATGGATTTCTTCGCCTTGTTCACTATCGGTTTTTGTCCGGTAATCGCAGCCAACTCCTGCACGGCGCTGTCAATAATCTTTACGTTTTGAATGGCTTCGCCAAGACCCATATTGATGACGATCTTTTCCATTTTGGGCACTTGCATCGGATTTTTGTAATTAAACTCCGTAACCAGAGCCGGAACTACTTTTTTTAAATAATAATCTTTTAATCTAGCCATTTTAATCTAACCTGTATTTATATTACTTCGTTGCACTTACCGCAGATACGCACCTTCTTGCCATCATCGAGTTTCTTATTTCTTACTCTCACTGCGGTATTGCATTTATTACATAACAATCCGGCTTTGGAAATATTAATCGATCCTTCTTTTTCCACGATGCCGCCCTTTGATTTTTGATCAGGTCTTTTATGCTTTTTAATTAAATTAACTTTTTCCACTACTACTTTGTTCTTCTCAGGAATAACCGTCAACACTTTGCCGGTTTTTCCTTTATCCTTGCCGGCAAGAATTTTGACCATATCCCCTTTTTTCAATTTGCTTAAACTCATTTTCTCCCTCTGCAAAACATTTTTACAAAACTTCTGGAGCTAGAGATATAATTTTCATGAACTGTTTCGCTCTCAATTCACGAGCGACAGGTCCAAAAATTCTTGTTCCAATTGGTTCCATCTGGTTGGAAATTAAAACCGCCGAGTTGTCATCGAATTTCAGATAAGAACCGTCCGGCCTTTTTACTTCTTTAACGGTGCGCACGATGACGGCTTTCATCACGTCGCCTTTTTTTACCTTGGAATTCGGAATCGCTTCTTTTACCGAAACTACAATAATATCACCCAGGCTTGCATAACGCCGCTTCGATCCGCCAAGCACCTTAATGCAAGCAACCTTCTTGGCGCCGGAATTATCCGCAACATTTAGTATGGTCTGCATCTGAATCATAAAAAAACCCCATCAAACTACTTGCCCATGCAAGTCAATTTATCTATTTTGCTTTCTCCAGAATTTCCAGCATCCGCCAGCGTTTTTCTTTACTCAACGGCCGCGATTCAATGATAAGAACAGTATCTCCCAATTTGCTCTGATTCTGCTCATCATGGGCCTTATATCTCACATGTTTGCGCACATACTTATGAAAAACAGGATGTTTTACTAAACGTTCGGCTTTAACCACAATTGTTTTTTCCATTTTATTGCTTATCACTACGCCTTTAATGGTGCGTTTATTTCCTTTCTCTGCCATTTAAACTGCGGCCTCCTTTTCCTTCAACACTGTGTTGATACGGGCGATATCCTTACGTAAGCGTCCAAGCATCACTGTTGATTCCAACTGTCCTGACGCATGCCGAATCTTCAAACGAAAAAGTTCTTCTCTTAATTCACCGCTCTTTTGTTCGAGCTCGTTAACGCCGAGAGCTCTGATTTCTTTAATTTTCATCAGATATCTCCCTTGATAAAAACTTAGTGGCTATGGATAATTTGTGCGCCGCCAGACGAAATGCTTCTTTGGCCACTTCTTTGGTCACACCTTCCATTTCATAGAGAACAGAACCTGGTTTAACCACAGCTACCCACCCTTCGGGAGCGCCCTTTCCTTTACCCATTCTTGTTTCGGCAGGCTTACTGGTCACTGATTTATGAGGAAAAACTCTGATCCAAATTTTACCGCCGCGCTTTACGTGACGTGTCATCGCGACACGCGCCGCTTCAATTTGTCTGGCAGTGATCCATCCGCATTCGGCCGCTTGTAATCCATATTCACCAAAAGCAATTGAGCTTCCTCTTGTTGCTTTGCCTCCCATTCGGCCTTTTTGCAATTTTCTGTATTTCACCCTTTTAGGCATTAACATAAGCTAAAACTCCCGTTGTTCCCAACCACATAATCCCTTATTCGGCATAAGCCAGCCGGGGAAGAATATTATTTTTCCTTCTTCGCCGGTAAAATTTCTCCATGAAAAATAAAAACCTTAACGCCTATCAATCCGTAAGCAGTGTGCGCTTCGGTAAATCCATAATCAATGTCCGCACGCAGTGTATGCAGTGGAACGCGGCCTTCACGATACCATTCCGCCCGTGACATTTCGGCGCCGCCTAATCTGCCCGAACAGGCTATTTTTATTCCCTTGGCACCAAATTTTAAGGCGTAACCCACACATTTTTTCATCGCGCGGCGGAACGCGACTCTTTTTTCCAATTGCATGGCAACATTTTCCGCCACAAGCTGGGCGTCAACTTCCGGTTTACGTACTTCTAAAATATTGATGATGATTTCCGCTTGAGAAAATTTTTCAATTTCCGATTTCAGTTTCTCAATCTCGGAGCCTTTTTTCCCGATGATTACTCCAGGCCTTGCCGAGTAAATATTAACCTTGGCTTTATTAGCAGCCCTCTCAATCTCAATTTTGGAAATTCCCGCATGATACAGTTTTTTCTTGAGGTACTTTCTGATCTGCAGATCCTCATGCAATGTTTCGCTATATTTTTTATCGGCGAACCATACTGATTGCCACTTTTTAATATAGCCTAATCGTAATCCTATAGGGTTAACCTTCTGACCCAATATCGTACCTCCTTACATTTCGTCCAAAATAACGGTGATATGTGAACTTCTTTTTTTAATTCCCGCCGCTCTTCCCTGGGCTCTCGCCCGCCAACGTTTTAATGCCGGCCCTTGATCCACGTGAATTTCTTTAACGTAAAGAACATTTTCGTCAATATTAGGATTCTGCGCGGCATTGGCAATAGCCGATTTCAGAACACCCGCAACTATTCCTGCCGCGTATTTTCTGGTGTAAAGAAGGATATTGCGTGCTTCCTGTACCTTCTTTCCTCTTATTAAATCAACCACCAGCCTTACTTTCTGCGGTGACATTCTTATATATTTTGCAACTGCCTTTGCTTCCATGTTTATCAACTCCAAACGTATCCGCCGTATTTAAAGTATATTTATGCGCGGACTTTCGTCTTCCGGTCACCTGAGTGCGAATAAAAAACCCTTGTCGGCGCAAACTCGCCGAGCTTATGCCCTACCATATTTTCCGTCACATAAACCGGAATGAACTTTTTCCCATTATGAACCGCGAACGTGTAACCAATTAGTTCCGGCGTTATGGTTGAACGCCGCGACCAGGTCTTTATGACATTCTTGTTGCCCTCAGCTTCCATTTTCCTGATCCTGGTCAGCAACCTTTCTTCAATATATGGACCTTTTTTGATCGAACGTGCCACGCTTTTTAACCCCTTCTCTTAACAATATATTTATCAGTTTTCTTGTTCTTTCGTGTTTTGTGACCCTTTGTCGGTATGCCCCATGGCGTACATGGATGCCTGCCGCCCGATGATTTACCTTCACCACCGCCCATCGGATGATCAACCGGGTTCATTACAACACCGCGATTATGCGGCTTTTTCCCCAACCACCGCTTTCTTCCTGCTTTACCAAGACTAATATTTTCATGCTCGTTGTTTCCCACTTGTCCAATGGTCGCCATGCATTCAATAAATACTTTGCGCACTTCACCGGAAGGTAGTCTCACCTGAGCATAACTTCCTTCTTTAGCCATTAACTGACCGTAAGCTCCCGCAGATCTGATTAATTGTCCGCCGCGGCCAATCTTTAACTCCACGTTATGAATCAACGAACCCAATGGTATATACTTTAAAGGAACAGCATTGCCTGGTTTAATATCCGCCTTATCACCACTGATTATTACATCTCCAACATTAACCTGCGCCGGTGCAACAATGTATCTTTTTTCGCCATCCCGGTAATTGAGCAAAGCAATTCTTGCCGACCTGTTCGGATCATATTCGATTGCGGCAACCTTGGCGGGAATATCCGTCTTGTTGCGGCAAAAATCTATTACACGATATTTGCGTTTATGACCGCCGCCAATAAAACGGGCTGTAATTCTGCCATAACAATTGCGGCCACCTGTCCTCTTCAAAGGTTTCAACAGGCTTTTCACTGGTTCAGCAGAAGTAATCTCTGCAAAATCAGCAACACTCTGAAATCTTCTGCCTGGTGATGTTGGTTTATATTTAATAATTCCCATTAGCCTAATCCTTAAACCAGTTTCTATACGCCTTCAGCAATCTCGATACTGCTGCCAGCAGCTAAAGTCACGATCGCTTTTTTCCAGGAACTCTTTTGTCCCATAACCCGGCCCGTTCTCTTCTTTTTTCCCAAAACATGCATAACGCGAACGTCATCGACTTTGACTTTAAACAGCTTCGCCACTGCGTTGCTGATTTCCACTTTATTCGCTTTACGATCTACTTCAAAAAAATATTTGTTCGATTTATCCCTTGCATCAGTGCTTTTTTCCGTAACCAGTATTCTCTTGATAACTTGATGTATTTCCATTATGCCAACAATGCTCCCTCAATCTTCTTTACAGAGGGTTCAAGAAGGATTAAATGTTCATGATTTAAAATATCGTAAACATTGATGCCCTCTGATCTGATCATCTTAACGTTTTTCATATTTCGCGATGACTTCAGCAAAACTTCATTGTTATCATCTAAAATAAAAAGCGCCTTTTTCAGGCTAAACAGATCAACAACTCCCTTAAATATGCGCGTGCTGATTTTTTCCATCGGAAAATCTTTCAGTACCAGCATTTTATTTTCTTTAAATTTCATGCTCAGCGCGCATATTATTGCTTTTTTCCGTACCTTCTTAGGTATGCTGTAAGAATAGTCGCGCGGATGCGGTCCGAAAACAATTCCTCCCCCCCGCCAGATAGGTGATCTTGTAGTTCCCGCTCTGGCCCGACCTGTTCCTTTTTGGCGCCAGGGCTTTTTCCCGCCGCCGCTGACATCACTTCTGGTTTTAGTGGAAGCGGTTCCAGAACGGCGTGATGCCAATTGCATTTTAATCACATCGTATATAATAGCCTCATTGACTTCAGCGCCGAATACAGCGTCGTTCAGATCAACTTGGGAAACTTTCTTTTTTTCAATATCAAAAACATCCGCAACTGCCATTTTTATAACTCCAGATGTGACTTAAGCACTTTTTTTCTTGGCTTTTTTAATTAATACAAACCCGTTTGAACTGCCGGGAATCGAACCTTTTAACAAAAGTAAATTTCTATCGGGACGAACCTGCCATACTTGTAAATTCTGGATAGTTTTACGGACATTGCCCATCTGACCACCCATTTTCGTGCCCTTGAAGACACGGGATGGATCGGCGCTGGCGCCAATGGAACCCGGAGCTCGATGATGCATGGAACCATGAGTGGCTCTGCCGCCGCCAAAGCCGTGTCTTTTAACAACACCCTGGAACCCTTTTCCCTTTGAGGTTCCGACAACATCGACATAGTCTCCGGCCTGGAAGATATCGGCGGTAATTTCCTGTCCCGCCTCGTGATTTTCGGATTGCGCCTGGAATTCTTTCACGAAACGGAAGAACCCTTTATTCGCCTTATTAAAATGACCCTGCAGGGGCTTGGTGACATTCTTCTGTTTAACACGGCCATAACCGACCTGAATGGCATCATAACCATCCTTGCCCTTTGTCTTTACCTGCAAAACAACGGATGGTTCAACCTCAATAGCGGTAACGCCGACTGCGGCTCCGTCTTCCGCAAACACCTGAGTCATTCCCAATTTTTTTCCAATAATTCCCTTGCTCATCTAATCTTCCAACTTTTCAATAAATATTAATTCCACTATCTTCATTTTGAAGAATGGCAGTGATTCGATACCACCTTCCAACACCAGAAAAAGCATGCCTACGCTTTTATTTCCACATCCACTCCGGCCGAAAGATCCAGTTTCATCAAAGCGTCCACTGTGGCTTGAGTAGGCCCGACGATATCAATCAATCTTTTATGAGTTCTGATTTCAAACTGCTCGCGAGATTTTTTGTCCACGTGCGGTGAGCGATTTACGCAGTACTTATTGATTTCCGTAGGGATAGGAATAGGACCGGCGACGCGTGCGCCGGTTCTTTTAGCTGTTTCCACTATTTCCTCTACAGAACGATCCAACAGTTTATAATCGTAAGCTTTAAGACGAATTCTAATCTTTTGTTCTTTCATCGATCGAATAACCTATTCCTTCTATTCAATAACCTTGCTTACGACTCCAGCGCCTACCGTTCTGCCGCCTTCACGAATAGCGAACCTCAGTTGCTCTTCCATGGCAATGGGCATAATCAACTCAATCGACATTTTGACATTATCTCCGGGCATAACCATTTCTACGCCTTCGGGCAAAGTTGCCACTCCGGTTACGTCGGTTGTACGGAAGTAAAACTGTGGGCGGTAACCGGAGAAGAACGGAGTGTGACGACCGCCTTCTTCCTTGGTCAATACGTAAACAGCAGCTTCATATTTTGTATGAGGGGTAATGGAACCGTGTTTAGCCACAACCTGACCTCTTTCCACTTCTTCACGTTTAATGCCGCGAATCAATAAACCGACATCATCGCCGGCGCGGCCTTCATCAAGAGTTTTACGGAACATTTCCACACCGGTGACAACAGTTTTGATTGTAGGCCTGATGCCGATTATTTCAACTTCCTCGCCAACCTTGACAATACCTCTGTCTACTCTACCAGTAACAACGGTACCACGACCGGAAATGGTGAAAACGTCACCGACCGGCATCAGGAAAGGTTTATCTGTATCGCGTTTAGGTTGTGGAATGTAGTTATCGACTGCATCCATCAGTTCCCATATGCATTTTACATCGGGAGAATTGGAATCCTCGGCTTCCAGCGCTTTCAGCGCGGAACCACGAATAATGGGAATGTCATCGCCTGGGAATTCATACTGGGTTAAGAGTTCTCTTAATTCTAGTTCGACAAGGTCTAAAAGTTCGGGATCATCAACCAGATCCACTTTATTGAGGAAAACGATCATGAAAGGAACCTGCACCTGACGGGCAAGGAGGATATGCTCGCGTGTCTGCGGCATCGGACCATCGGAGGCGGCCACGACAAGAATAGCTCCGTCCATGTGGGCGGCGCCGGAAATCATATTTTTAATATAGTCGGCATGGCCGGGGCAATCAACATGGGCGTAATGCCTTTTTTCTGTTTCATATTCCACATGGGAGATATTGATGGTAACGCCACGTTC
>JAPLJP010000015.1 GCA_026388535.1 Deltaproteobacteria bacterium
TCCTGAAGGCGGAATGACCGCCATCTTTGTTTTGACCAACCGCGACAATAAGGCCGTCTTTAATTCCGACAAAGGAATCTTCGATAATTTCCATTCCGGCGGACATGGTCATCAGCGTTCCGCCGGTGATTAGTATATCCCAATTATTCCCCTGCATGGGTTATTCAATTTTATTTCGTGGCCCCGGATACTGTAATGGTCCCGGTTTTACTTCCAGATAGACTACAGGTTGCGGTTACCTCCAGTTTATCACCTTCCGCGGCGGCCACTTTATATGAATAGGTAAATGGAACTTCAGCAGGTTGGGTATCATAATTGGTTGTGCTGATCACGGCAGAGTTTTTCTTGATCTCAACAGATTTAATATGATGAAAACTGAATGAAGTTTTATGCGTGATCATTACCGCCAGAGTTTGCGTGCTTGAATCATATTGGAGCGTTACGTCCTGCGGCGCGTCGGCGTAAGAAATTTGCGGATAGAAGCAGAAAATCATTAAAACGAATAACAAAACGCTAAAAACGAATGTCGAAATTACGGATGTTCTTTTCATAGTAACCCTCCTTAAAATTTTAATACCAATTCTAAATAAAAGCGCTGTTCCTTATAAGAACAAAACGCCCAGGTGTGATCAGGAAAAATCAGCCGGGAAATTTTGCTTCCATCAGGTGGCCACCGATTAATCCCAATCCAGCACTGCAAGCCACCGCAATGATGCTCAACAGTGTAAAATATTCGCGAAGCGGAGAGGCCGGGAACCCTCCTGAAAAAGCAACAAAAACAAGGGCGATAGATATGCTTAAATAAAGCAGTCCGATAATAATTTTCTTTTTCAAGAAAGGAGTTGTCAATTTGCGGAATCTTATTTTGCTGTCAAATAGTCCGGTTAAAAGCGACAGTATAATAAAGTAAGGCAGAAAGAATGAAATCACTTGTATCGAAACAAACAGAGCCTCTTTGATTGCCGGAGGGGTAACATAAGATAAAACTGCCAGAAGAAAAAGAGTAATGGCGAATGCCTGCGGAAAATGCACCATAATAGGATGAATATGGAGGCCAAGAATCATACGCCTCTTTTCCGATACCGGGTCCGTATAGGGCTCAAACATTTTCGCCGGTACTCCACAGGCAGGACAGACATCTTTTATCTTGCCCTCGCAGGTTACATAACCACAAGCTTTGCATCTGATTAAGTTGGCCATGAGAACATCTCCTATTTTAGGATGTTGCATAATAATATATTTGAGCATGAAATGACAGTTAAAAAAATAAGTTGTTGAAAAGTTATATTCTATTCGCTAATGTAAAGCATCCAAAAGTTGGAGGTGTCTATGAGCGCTATACTCCTTGCCCGCATTCAGTTCGCCTTTACGATTGGCTTCCATTTTCTCTTCCCGGCCATGACTCTGGGAACGACACTGATTATCCTCATATCCGAAACCCTGTATCTCGCCAAAAAAGATAAAGTCTATAAAAAGATAACGGATTTTCTGGTCAAACTGCTGGGGTTAATTTTTGTGATCGGCGCGGCAACCGGAATTGTCATGGAATTTTCTTTCGGCACAAATTGGTCGGGATATTCCCGGGCGGTGGGAGATGTTTTCGGGCCGATACTCGCCGCTGAAGGCGTTATCGCTTTTTTTCTGGAATCGGTATTCATCGGAGTGCTTATTTTCGCCAGAGACAAGGTCTCTCCAAAAGTTTACTGGCTGGCGGCGCTGCTGGTGTTTTTAGGTGGTCACCTTTCCGCCTTCTGGATAGTGGTTGCCAATTCCTGGATGCAGACT
>JAPLJP010000107.1 GCA_026388535.1 Deltaproteobacteria bacterium
GATCCGCATAACGAACAACTTTTTTTTCATTTTTTAACTCCTTATTCAAACTACTTTGAATTAACACATCGTATCTTTATGACTTTATACAATTTATAACCGTTTTCAGCACACATTTTTTGCCATTACACCCATTGCGAGTTCACGACAGTGAACAGCCTGCCCGGAGAATGCCGGGTGGCAATCTTAATTTATCTTGATACCTATGAGATTGCTTCACTCATTACATTCGCTCGCAAAGACATTTCAGCACACTTCATCAACTGAGAGCGCTTTATTACATACAAAAATCTGTGCTCATCTGATGCTCGAAAAGAGCCAGCCTGTTGATCTGGTTCGTGCCCTCGTATATCTGCGTGAGACGGGAATCACGCCACGCCCGCTCGACACCGTTAGAATGCAGGTATCCCTGGTCGCCCATCAGCTCCATTGCCTGATTGCAAACTCTGAATGCCGTATCGGAGGCGAATACCTTGGCGGAAGCTGAAACCGACTGATAACACCTGAACTGCTTACAGCTATGCCAGATCATGGAGCGCGCCGCCCAGAGGCTTATCGCCATATCCGCCAATTCCAATTGAACATCCTGATATTCAATAAGACGCTTCGGCCCGAGGTTAGTATTCCTGCAAAATTGCAGACATCGTTCAAAAGCACCGCGTCCGTGACCCAGCGCCATCGCGCCGACAACCGGGCGCGAATAATTGAGCACATTGCGGTTATTGGCCCAGCCTGAACGAACCTTTCCGACAACATTTCTCTTGGGAATAAAAACATTGTCAAAGATAAGCTCCGATGCGTCCGATGCCCGCTGTCCCATTTTACGTTCGCTTCTCCCTACGGAAAATCCCTGCATTCCCCGCTCCACCAGAAAGCATGTCCACGATTCAATGCCTTCATCTTCCAGCTTCGCGTACACGGTTACCTTATCGGCAATCGCTCCGTCCGAGATAAAGCACTTCTGCCCGTTGAGAATATAGCCACCCTTTTCAGGCACGTGTTTCGCCGTAGTGATCAGTCTGGCCAACGCTCCTCCTTCGGTATCTTCAACATCGGAGCCGGCGCCGGGCTCGGTGATGGCAAAAGCCATGCATTCAGGGCTTCCCAGTATTAAAGATCTAAAGTAAAGAGGCAATAAATGCAGGAGGTAATTTCTTAAACTGCCGGCAAGAAGAAGCGGTGCCACTCCCAGATTATGCGCCAGAAGAAGGAGCGCCAGCCCTCCGCATTCAGTTGCAAATTCTTCGCCAATGACCGCCATCTGAAAAGCCGTTCCCCTCAAATATGGCAGTATGCTGGCACTACCAAATGGAGGAACAAGCATCAGCGTCTGAAATCCCTTCCGTGCCGCGGCTTTCAATATCGGTTTGTAGTCATAATCATGAGGATGAAGATCTGCTTCAGCCGCGAGCGGGCGAATGTATTCGCGGGAGAATTTCAGGGCTTTTCGACGCCATCTGCGCACGCCCCAGGTAAGGGTTTTCGTGTCATGTTCCCAGATACTCATCTCGCGGTTATCAACCAGAAGGCGACCAAAAATGTTCATCTTCTCTGTGGCGTTTTTCACCTTGAGCTGTTCTATCCGTTCCTGAAGAGACTGGTTCATAGCGCGCCCTCCTTTTCAATATCGAAAATTAATTGTTTGAGATACGTGGAGGAGCCGGACGCCGATTTCAGGACAGTGACGTCACGAAGCCGTTTCTCCATGCCGAAATCTTCCATGTAGCCATAGCCGCCGAAGCTCTGAAGACAGTCAGTCACCGCGCGGGAGCAGAGCTCCATGACCGTTAATTTAGTGGAGGCTGACTTTTTAAGATTTTTCAATGAACTCAAATTGCCATCCTGAATTGAGGCAACTGCTGCTTCAGCCGCCGCGATGGCAGACTCCGAGCCGGCAATAAGCATCTTTATCGCCGGATGTTCTTCAATCTGTGTTCCTCCCTGATAACGCTCCGCGGCGTATTTACGCGCCGCGGCGGCCGCACCTTTGGCTATGCCGACCGCGATAGCCGCCATACCCGTCCAGTGCAGGTTGAATGCCCGAATGACCAATTCACGGGCGTCGCCGTCGTCTATGCGAGCTTCCAATGGAATCTCCACATTGTTAAAATCCACGTGCTCAACAAGGCACGCTCTGAGGCCGGTTCGCACGCCTACGTCGGTTCTTTCGATTCCTTTTTCTTTCGCACCTACCAGAAAGCATCCCCATTTATCATTGACACGCGCCAATACCACATACGCGTCAACATCGTTCATCGAGTAAACAAAAGATTTAGAACCGTTAATGATGTATTTATTATTTTTCTGCACAGCAGTAGTCGTGATTTGCGCGGGAGCGTCCTTGGCCGGAGACATTATTGTTCCCAGAAAGGGAGGACAAAATTCCTCCTGCAGGCAAAGCCCTGCTCTGACTGGAGTTTGCGGCAGTGCTTTTTTGGCCTGTAGCAGAAGGTTGGAGGCCACACCCTGCGCGTGAAGGCACATGGCGACCCCGCCGCAGGTTTCCGCGATGGTGGATAAAAGCAGAAGAGAAGGCATCATCCCCTGCTCATCAGTCGCGCCGCCCCAGATTCCATACTGACATCCGGGAAGCGACGTGTCGGGAGTAGCGGCAATCCCGGCTTCAAAAGCGGTTTTCAGTTTTTCCGGCAATAGTGATAAATTTCCGTCGGAATACTCTCCTTGAAAAATAGGAAGCAGCGACTTTTTGGCATACTGACGAGCCAAATCCTGATAATGCATAATATCTTCGGCGCAGATTCCTGAAACAGGTTCTTTCTCCATTTTCCCCTCCCCCCTTTTTTATAGTAAGACTTCCTACCTTATAAAAACAGACTTATGAAAAGCCCGAACCGGTGAAGGTTTGCTTTATTAAAAGTAACTCCATAGAGCCACACATAATATTTTAGAAGTGATGAATTGCTCTTTATATATCCATGATATTTTACAATGTCAATATAAATGTGAAACAAATTTCATGTTTTTTTTGCATATAAAAAAATCGTTGAAAATTCAGCCCGTTAATCGTATATGGAAAGCGATATCTCCGGTGATTCTTCAAATTCCTGGTGATTAAATAAAGACATTCGAGGTTTTTAATGGCTAATTCAAAAAACAACGCTCGCGTTCCGAAACAAAATCGGGGGATCGAGTCCAAAGAAAAAATCATTAAAGCCGCAACGGCATTGTTTACAGAGAAAGGATATCATAAAACAAACGCGATGGAGATTGCCGCGCGGGCTGAAATCGCGACAGGCACCTTCTACAGTTACTTCAATAATAAAAAGGAAGTCTTTGCTGAAATAATCGAACGTATTTTTCGCAATATTTCTGAAAATGTTTTGCTCAATTTTGAACTCAAGACACAGGATACTCCAACAAATACTTATAAAGAAGCGCACCTACTGGCACATTTCTTAATAAACCGGATTCTTTCTGAATACAAAGTCAATAGTAAGCTCCTTAAGCAAATACTTGCCATGGCATTACTGGATAAAGAAATAGAAAAAATACGCCACAAAGAAGAAAAGAAACAAATCGACCTGCTGGTTTCATTTATGCACACATACAAAGAATATATCCGCATATCCGATTTTGAGGCGGCCGCGGTATTGCTGCTTAAATGCGCTGAAGAGATGATGCATCAAATTAAATTTAACTCTACAGGTGTTGAAAAAGAGAGACTTATTCAGCAAATGGAGGACATAGTGCTGAGATATCTGCTGCCCGAAAGTTGATGCTTGTTTAAGATATATTCCCATCCATTTTTTAGTAAGACTTCTTATCACATAAAATAGACTTGTAAAAAAGCCGGGACCGCTGAAGGCTTATCTAAATTTTAAATTAAAGGTGTTACCGAATATTCGCACACCCGTGAGTCCCACCGGCCACATCATTCGCGTTCCCAATATATCGGTTTTTACTATGCGGGCGTCCATGGGATTTTTGTAGTCGGCAATTAAATCTCTAATCGGATCATAATCAGAATGTTTGATATCCAGCACAGTCTTCGCGGTGTAAGATTCATGGATGACCTCCCTGGGTTTGAAAAGCCAAATCGGATTGAAGGCGAAAGACTGCCACATTCCTCCAAAATTGAATGTTTTCATCTGGAGAACCGGGGCCGGATTCTCTTCTTTTTTTACGCGCTCCGCCTGCACAGAAATTACTTCGATGCCGCGACGCGTCAAGCTTGCGGTTATCTTTTTCCCATCATCATTGAATGGAATTTCGGCCATTTTTTTCGGGTAACCGAGAAGTTCCCGGCCGTAAATCATGGCCGTATCGTCATTCACAATCATCCACGGGCAATAGACTCCCTTCCCCAGCGGAGTGCGGACATGCACCAACAGCGCCGCTTCGTTGTAAGAGCCGGTGAAAGCTGTGCGCGCGTATTTGGCGATGAAGAAAGTTGCTCTGTGCGGTTTGTCCAGGCACATGAACAGCGGAAGAATTTTTTTTGCTTCTGCGGAATTGAGGGGGACATCAACAAGAATAAAAGTTGTATCCTCCCAGAGCTTGACTTTCAATCCGGTGACTGCGAGCATTACCTTGAATTGTTTCCAGAAACCGTGCTCCTTTTCTTTGAGCGGAAAAGGCACCTCGACTAACTTTGCTTCTCTTGCCATAATCTCCCCCCCTTTTTTATTTGATTACAGCTATTTTAATATAAAACTCGTTTATATTGGAAAATTTTATTTCAACTCCTCCCGCGGCGCATTGGTTTTTGAGGTTCAAGTTCAGTCGAGTCTTTTGGATGCGACTATTTATTGACAGCCAAGTTCAAAAAGCTTTGTCTGAACCTGAGAATAACCATCTCAGGAGACACGCTCCCAGACAAGATCCATGACATTCCCCGCATCATCATGGGCCGTAAGAGTAAGCGTATCTCCGCTAAAGACAAACTCGCGTGTAAGATCTGTCCCAATCCAGTCGGGAACCATAGCGGCCTTTACATGGTGCACTACAGTGTTCCCGCGGATTTCATAGGTTCCGCAATATGAAAGGAATGATGTCATTGCTTTTATGTATCTTATGCCTGCCTTAATATATCTCCAGGACATAAACAGCCTTTTCGCGCGCGCGGCATCGCTGAGATCTTCCGGGGGTACGCCGATGAGGCTCCGTCCTGATTTCATCAGGATTGCATGCATGAAGCCATCGGGCATATAGGATATATATCCGAAAGGATGATCATCGAAGGGTTTGCTCACGCGGCCCGCAGATGATTTTTTTACCACTGATTTCAGCTTCCATGTCCCCAGGAACCGTTCATCACTCATAATAAATCTCCTCATTAAATCGTAGGGCGCATTCCCCGAATGCGCCGTTATTTTGCGGATTGATCGGGGATCAATCCCTACGGATCACAATGGCGATTTCAGCAGGTGCGAGAACGATGTCTAACGAGCCGCTATTAACGCCACCTGCCGGACTTGCGCTTTTAAATTCTCGATATAAGATTCTCTCGGCTGGCCAATCGTCCCCTTTTCATCGTATTCTTTTTTTGCCATGGACTGCAGGGCGCTGTCGATATCGCCGTTCGCGGCGTCGAGATATGACTCGATCAGCTTCCGATAGACGGGAGTTGCCTCAAGAGATCGCTGCAAAAACTCAGCGGCGTCATCATCGGTAAAGACCCACATGTGCCCCATACAGATAAGTTTAGGTCGAAGTTTGATAATCTTTTCCAGCGATGCAACGTAATCGTCATAAGAAGATAAAAACTCGACCTGAACATCGTCGTCTTTATCTCCTTCCGGGATGCCGCAAGCCTCTCCCGGAAAGAGCGCCCGGATTTCGGGGATATAAAAGGCCAGCGAGTCGCCGGTATGTCCCGGCACCTCGTAAACTTCGCAAGTCACGCCACCGAGATCAAACCTGTCGCCTTCTTTGAGATTCAACTCAAAATCGACCGCCTCGATATGAACATCTTCATCCCCGACAATGTTTTGAAAAAAACCTCTTTGGAGTTCGCTTAAATAAGTCATCAGATCGAGGACGGATTTCTTTTTCATCAAAGTTCCGACCCGCTTGAATGCACCTGCCTTAAGATGAGGCAATTTTCTCTTGAGATAGGGAATCGCACCCAGATGGTCGAAATGGGAATGGGTCGCGAAAACATAGTCCAGCGCGTTTTTATCACCGAAGACTTTTTCCAGCGAAGCGATATATGCCGGACCCATGAGATTGATTCCGGCATCGATCATCAAATGCCTCTCTTTACCCTTAATTATATAACCGGGATAGAAATGGTTTCCTCCAACGGTTATCCACTCGCCAAAATCGCCATCTGCCTGCACTTTCATATTTACTCCGGAGCATCGCGGGCTTATCGTTCCTTTGCGATTCTATCAAGCATGCTTTTTCTCCGGCGCCTTAATCGTGGCAAGAATGACAACCGCAATTACCAGTACTGCCGCGGAAACCACGAACGGAACAAGAAAGGAACCTGTCATGGCTTGCAGTTTGCCTCCCAGATAGGGGCCGAAGAAACCGGCAACACCCCACGCGGTAAATAATAGCCCATAATTAGAACCCTGCGCACAAGGACCATAGTAGCTCAGCAGTGTTGACGGGAACAAAGTGAACATGGCGCCATAGTTCCATCCGATCACCCCGGCAACAACAGCCAGCATCGCGGCGGTCTTTCCCGCGGGAAACAGAAGAAGCATGGCAACGACCTGTATCGAGAACAGGACAATAAATATCTTCCGGGTGCCGATCTTGTCCGCCAGCGGCCCGATGATGATGCGCGCGAGGGCATTGAAAATCGCCAGAGCGCTGGGCGCGCCGGCCGCCGCCATAGCAATACTTTTGGAAACATCGGTTGGTAGAGCGGCAGTCGCAGCCAGACCTTCTTTGACCCTGTAGGCAATGGTCATGGCATCGATTCCATGCTTGGCAATCAGCCCTATAACCATCAGGCCGGCAAATGAGCCGCAGAAGTAGGCAATCCAGAGAAGCCAGAATTGGGCGCTTCGCTTGGTCTCATCATGAGTATAGTCGCGGCATTCTTTGTGAGCGTCAGCGCCGGTGGGAGCGGGCGGATTCCAGCCTGCCGGTTTGTAGCCTGCCGGTGGAACTTTCAGGCACAGGGATGCCAGGACAACCATGATGCCCATGGCAACACCAACATATTTGAAGACGGGAAGCGCGCTGCCGAAATGATTGATCATTACGGTAGCAAGCGGCGCCATGATAAACGATCCCAGTCCCAAGCCGACAACGGCGAAGCCGGTGGCCAGAGCGCGACGGTCCGGCCACCATTTGGGAGCCGTCGCGATCGGCGGGAGGTAAACGCATCCGCCGCCTAAACCGGCAATTACACCGTAATAGAGGTAGAGAAGGTAGAGCTGGGTTTTACCAGCAACCTTTGCGGCATCGCCGCCGGCGGCGATAACGGCAGGATCGGGCGGGGTAATGGTGGAAACCATGAAAAAGCCGAAGGCCATAATCAATCCGCCGAGGAGAACTACTTTCCTCGGGCCAAACTTATCGCTAAGCCTTCCGGCAGGAAAGGTCATCAGGCCGAAAAGCAGGCAGATGATGGCGTAGGCCATGGCAACTTCAGGAACAGTCCAGCCGAACTGAGCCTGCAGGGGTTTGATGAAAACACTAAACGCATACAACAGCATACCGCAAGTGGTGCTGCCTAAAAGACCTCCCAGCAGTGGTATAAATCTTGGAAAAGTAGTTTGTGTTTGAGACATTTATTCACTCCCTTTATTTGAATTTTTGTTAACTGTACGCGGATATTGTCTTTATTGGAAACGGTTGTATTTTCTATCTGTATTTATCAAAACTATGCGCGATGATAATTTCTCAGCAATCTATAGACTTTTAATCTTTTAATCAAATAAAAAATCTGTTTAAATTTGCCAGTACTGATTTTGACGAAAAGATGCTTTTGGAAGAAATTTAAGACATGATTGCGCAGATACCTGCTGTCCGAATGATTAATCTGGAGTGAAGGTATTGACCTTGTCTGTTGAAACAACCTTACCACCAACACCGCAAAAATCTTCCCGCATCATGGCCGAAAACAGGTCAGGATCGGGCGGAGTATGGGCGGCAAACCGTTTCCCGTCTTCTTTTTTTCCTATAACAATCCCTTTGTTCGGCGAATTGTTCCTATCATAGACCACGGTATATGCCTCAACCGTTGCCCTTCCCGAAGGTGTCGGATCGATCTTGTGTTTTGGCCTTTGGTCCACCGCTTTCTGGCATTGACTGATATCGGCTGTCGCAGCCGAACTGTCTGCCAAAGGCCGGGTGGTGCATATGGCCGCCGAGTGCTTGGTCATGTAAAAAGAGTTGCCGGTCACAAGCCCTGTTTTGCCGGGATGGTGACGCAGCACATTAACCATCCCGGCCATGGAATGCATTACATAGTTGTTTCCCGGCCCCCCGAAATAGGGAAGCCCCCCGGTAACTGTAAGTGACCGGCTATCGTTTTCGGAAATACCCAGCATGTCACGGGTCACCTGCACCGACACCGGAAAGCAGCTGTACAAATCGAAAAAATCGATTTCCCCGATATTCACCCCGGCCTGGACCAATGCGGTCCGGCCTACGATATCAATGGCCGGAGAAACTCCGTAGGCTTCTCTTTCCAGCACATGCCAGTGATCATGGGCTTCCGCATAACCGTGTACATATACCCATTTAGACCGATCAATCCCCATCTTCCCGGCCTGTTTTTCCGACGTGACAATCAGGGCGGCGGCCTGGTTAACTAAAAGCATGGCGTTCATTCGCTTGGTATAAGGAAATGCCGTGTTCCGGTTGGTATCTGAAACCGTAACAATTTCCTCGGGTGTGAAAGACTCCTGAAACCAGGCATGGGGATTTTGGGCCGCCACCCGGGAAAGGCGGCTCATCAGCTCTCCCATAACTTGTGCATGAGCCGCGACAGTGCGGCCATACCGCCGGCGAAGAGCGTTTTCAAACATGGGATAGACATAGGCGGGAATAGAGAGATCGTGAATGTGTTCGGTTTCACAAGCTCCATCAATGGGTCCCACCGGAGAAAGAGGCGGCAAGCAAGATCGCTGTGACGACAAACCCCAACCGGTAAAGGTTTTGGTACGCACCGCCTGTTGCCTGGTGTGCTGAGCCTCTGCCCCCGTAATAATCACCAGGCTGGCCCGATTTTCGGCAATAGCTTTCATGGCATGGTGCAGCATGGAATGGGGCGTTGTACCGCCAAACCCGGAGACCATGCATCGGGCATCGGCAAGATTGAGTTTATCGGCCACGCACCCCGGCGGGTTGATGATCCCGTCATCGGAAAAAAGCGAGGTAGTGATGATCATATCGGCCTTTGTCAGGGCCTGTTGTGTCAGGCCGCTCTCTTCTGCTGCAACCATCACAGCCTCGGCCATAAGGTCCACCGGCGAACCGCCCTGCACAGGAAATGCCTCTCTTTTTGTCACCTGGCCGGCTCCTATAATCACGGGAATATTTTCAGAAACCATTTTATCCAAATCCTTTCCGGGCCTGCCTTTTACCGAGCGGCATCCTGTTTATAAATCTTTTTATCAGATAAAAATCTGTCTGATCATTACTTTGAAATTCATAATAATTCTTTTATAGCATCATGCGATGGATGCATGTCATCATAAATACCGTTGACTTGATCTAATATTATTTTGTTAATCTCTTTTTGAATGTTCATAATCTTTTTAATTGAATAACCCTGATCATACATATAGGCAATAGACCATAAACTTGTATCGGAATCAATATAAATACAGTTATGGCCACAAAATGCAGGATAATGATTATCCGAAAAGATTTCATCCGGCATCTCTTTCAGCATTTTCTATTTACAAATTATACTAAAAGAGTTAACCAGTTACTGGTTATTTACAGTTGTCCCGCATTTCCTGTCATCCTATGGCCGCATTGCAGATTTATAATGGATGAGGTGCAACTCACTTTTTTATTTTTTACTAAATATTTTTACAATTGATTATGTCAGATTTTAGCGCATTAAAAAAAAATTTAAAAAAAGAGACGGCGGAATATAAGCGTATAAAAGTGGCCCTGCTTGGTGATAGCGCTACACAATTTATTGTACAGGCTATAAAAGGCATGGGCGTGGAGTATTCGCTTAACATAGAGATTTTTGAAGCGGAGTTCAACCAGATCGACCAGCAAATATTAGATCCCCATTCTGAATTATATAAGTTTAACGCTGAGATAGTTATCATCTTTGAATCAACTCATAAGTTGCTGCAAAAATACAACAAGAAAGCGCAAAGCGACAGGAAGATGTTTGCCGAAACTTCAATATCACACTCCAAGCAATTGATATTAACCATGCAAAGTAAAACAAATGCAAAAGTCATTTTTTGTAATTATACGGAAGAGGATGACCGTGTTTTCGGGCAATATGCAAGCAAAGTCGAAGAGTCATTTATTTATCAACTTCGCAAGCTGAACTACTTACTCGAAGAAATGGCCGCGAAGACAAATAATTTGTTTGTATGTGATTTAAGCACCATTCAAAACACTATCGGTAGAGAACGTTTTTGGGCTCCGTCTATTTATGCCAATACCGAAATGGTGGTCAGCGTCGATGCGTTGCCATATTTCGCCCAGTCTGTTGTGCAAATCATTTGTGCGTTTCAAGGGATATTCAATAAGTGCGTTATTCTTGATTTGGATAATACAATTTGGGGTGGCGTTATTGGGGATGATGGTATTGAAAATATACAAATCGGGCAGTTGGGTATCGGAAAAGCATTTACGGAGTTTCAATATTGGATTAAGAAATTGCAGCAACGTGGAGTAATTGTCGCCGTTTGTAGTAAAAATACTGAATCGGTAGCAAAAGAACCATTTGAAAACCATCCCGACATGGTGTTGCGATTATCGGATATCGCTGTTTTTGTCGCAAATTGGGAAAATAAAGTAAACAACATTCGCAAAATTCAAAAGATACTCAATATCGGCTTCGATTCGATGGTTTTTCTGGACGATGATCCGTTTGAGCGAAACATGGTGAGAGAAAATATTCAAGGCATAACCGTTCCCGAATTGCCGGAAGACCCTGCACTTTATTTGGATTATCTGTATAGCTTAAATCTTTTTGAAACGATCTCCTACTCTGGTGAAGATTTGAAACGTACTCAACAATACCAGAAAGAGATAGAACGTACTATTGCCCAGGAGACATTTACCAATACCAATGAGCATGATTTTCTCAAAAGTTTGAGTATGGTTTCGGATACAAAACCATTTGATTCCTTCTCTATTCCACGCATCGCGCAACTCTCCCAACGCTCCAATCAATTCAATCTGCGAACCGTGCGTTATACTGAGGAAGATGTGAAACGCATTGCCGCCTCGAATGATTATCTCACAGTGTCTTTTACGTTAGAAGATAAATATGGTAACAATGGATTGATTTGTGCAATTATTCTGAAAAAAGAAAATTACAAGACTTTATTTATCGACACCTGGTTTATGAGTTGTCGTGTGCTGAAAAGAGGTATGGAAAACTATGTGTTAAATACTATTGTCTCATTAGCCAAAGAAAACGGATATAAAACAATTATTGGAGAGTATATCCCAACGGCAAAGAATAATATGGTACGAGATCATTATAAAAATCTTGGCTTCGAACCATTCGATGGATTGTGGGAATTAGAGGTAGGACAATATACAGAAAAAGAAAATTTTATAACTAAAAAAATGTGACCATGGAAAGAAAAAAACTTTTATCTCAAATTGAAGAAATTCTCAGAGATGTTCTGGATGAAGAAAGTGTTAATTTAAACGAAAAAACAACCGCAAAAGATGTGGACGGTTGGGATTCTCTTACACATATTCAACTTGTTGTAGCCATTGAGAAGTACTTCAAATTCAGATTCACTTCAAAAGAAATACTCTCGTGGAAAAATGTCGGCGAAATGATGGATTGTATTTTAGAAAAGCAAAGATGATGTTAGAAAAAAATACAAAATACGAAATAAGTTTCATCATATCTGAAAGTATTTATGAAGGTTTTATACAATTATTCAATGACAAGAACCCCTTACATGTAAATGAAAGCTTTGCTATTGAAAAAGGTTTTAAGGGTAAAGTTATGCATGGAAATATATTAAATGGGTTTCTTTCATATTTTATTGGAGAATGCCTGCCTATAAAAAATGTAATTATTCTCTCGCAAGAAATTAAATATAATAAACCTGTATATTTAAATGACAGATTATTATTTACGGCTCAAGTTCATGATATATTTGAATCGGCAAATATGGTTGAGATTAAATTTTCGTTTACTAATTCAGATTCCATCAAAGTAGCAAAAGGAAACATTAATATTGGGATAATCTAATGGATGAAATAGATATAATATTTATTTCGCAATCCGATGTTGCAAACTATAATGAGTACTCGAAATTGCCTTTGGAAAGAATAGAACTTTTTAAAGAACTTATTTATCCACGAATGGTTTACTTCAAGGGAGAATTTCATTCGCATTTAGATGTATATAATTATTATTTACATGGTCAATTTTATAAAGATGCAAATTATTCGAAAAGAAAGAAGATGCTCAACATCTGGAATCTCCCGGGTTTTAATGGTATTCATATAGCCGATTATTTATTCCAGCATAATATTAATTCCAAAATAATTAATAATTTTGACACTAACTGGGATAATTTATGCAGCACATATGAATCATGTAAAGTTAAACCGATAATCGCTATTTCAACAACCTTCCATCTTTCTCATAGTGAAATACGCAGAATGTCAAAACAAATTCTAAGTGTTTTCCCAAATGCATCCATATTGCTTGGGGGTGCTTTTATAAACGAGCGTTACATTAATGGAGAACACGCCGAATTGGAAGCAACTATGCGAAAAAATAAAATAAGATATATAATTCATTCCTTTAATTCAGAAATAGACTTAAAAAATTTAATATTATCAATAAAAGAAAATAATAATTTAAATAACGTAAATAATTTATTTTATTTTGAATCAAATGATTTTATTAACAGCAAACTTTATAAAACCAAAGAAATATGGAATAATCCGACTTTAAGTGCACTTAATTCTCTTGATCATCTAAATCAGGAATTTATAAATAACACATTACAAATCAGATCTTCTTCGGGTTGTCCTTTTTCATGTGCATTCTGCTCTTATCCCACAACGGCTAAAGGGTTTCATGTTCAGGAAATAGTATCATTCAAAAAAACAATTCAACATATTTTATCAACAACCAAAATCAACAAGCTCATTTTTATTGATGACACGTTTAATGTTCCTAAAACGAGATTTATAGAAATATTAAAAATACTGAAAAAATATCAAATAGAATGGTTTTCTTTTTTGCGAGTTCAATTTATAGATAATGAAATAGCGAAATTAATGAGAGAATCTGGCTGTAGAGCAGTTTATCTTGGTATAGAATCAGCTAATGACATTATTTTGCAAAATATGAACAAAAAAGCAACAAAAGCTCAATTTTTAAACGGAATATCCTTCTTAAAAAAATATGGGATTTTATCCATAGCTGCTTTCATCATAGGATACCCGGGAGAAAATGATAGTACGATTGAGGAAGATGCAAGCTTCATTGAAAATTCGGGAATAGATTTTTATACACTCAAAGAGTTCTATTTTATGAAACAAACTTCTATATACAACGAACGTAAAAAATATGGACTTACTGGAACAGAACATAATTGGAATCAT
Organism: Deltaproteobacteria bacterium; assembly: GCA_026388535.1. Lineage (GTDB taxonomy): Bacteria > Desulfobacterota > Syntrophia > Syntrophales > Smithellaceae > Smithella. The sequence continues at coordinate 13,717 of JAPLJP010000107.1, forward strand.
GATACAATGAGTTATCAGCTTGCTTCTCAAAAAAAATCTGAAATATTTCTAAATATCAAAGATTGTATTTTTATTGACCCTGACACAAGTTTATGGGCAGTCGCATATCTATTTGATCAAGGATTTAGTTTTGAAAAAATAAAGCTGCTCCAAAAAGAAATAAATCAAATTATGTATGAGCAGATGAAGAACAATTTTAGTGAAGATTTGCCTGCATATCAAAATATTAAATTATTGCTGACCAATCATTAAATAGAACTATGATTTTTAACTCCATATCATTTTTGATTTTTTTCCTTATCTTCTTCTTTCTTTATTGGTTTGTTTTTAATAAGAATTTAAAACTTCAAAACCTGCTTATTTTAATAGGTAGTTATGTGTTTTATGCTTGGGCAAGTTGGAAAATTTTACCGATTTTAGTTATTTCTACGTTGATATTTTATAAGTTAGGAATTGCTGTCTTTTCCGCCAAAAGTGAAAAAAATAAAAATTTGCTTACTGCCCTGGGAGTTATCTCCGGAGCGGGGATGTTACTCTATTTCAAATACACCAATTTTTTTATCTCCTCATTTAAAAATCTTTTCGAAAGTTTCGGACTGCAAACCAATTTACATACATTTAATATTATTTTGCCGTTGGGAATCAGTTTTTATACCTTCCGATTGTTGAGTTATGTAATTGATATAAATCGAGGCAAATATGAACCAACTTGTGATATCGGGGGGTTTTCTGCTTATGTGGCATTTTTCCCTTGTCTCCTGGCGGGACCTATTGACCGCCCCAATACACTGATTCCGCAATTACAAAAGAAGCGGGGTTTTGATTACGATTTAGCTGTTGATGGATGCCGGCAAATCCTTTGGGGAGCTTTCAAAAAAATCGTTGTGGCAGATAATTGTGCCACATTCGTAAATGATGTTTTTGTTTCTTATCAAACTTATAGCGGAAGCACACTATTGTTGGGCGGTGCTTTCTATACATTCCAACTGTATGCAGATTTTTCAGGATATTCCGATATGGCTATCGGATTAGGTAAACTTTTAGGATTTAAATTAACCAAGAACTTTAATTACCCGTTTTTCGCACAAAACATTGCCGACTATTGGAGACGCTGGCATATTTCTCTTACTTCGTGGCTGACAGATTATGTTTTTATGCCATTGAATATACGATGGAGAGATTTGGGCAATTGGGGAACTGTCATGGCAGTTCTGATTACATTTGAATTGATAGGATTGTGGCATGGAGCTAACTGGACTTTCGTGGTTTTCGGATTGTATCACGGACTCCTCTTCATACCATTAATTTTGTTGGGAGCAACGTTTAAAAAGAAAAAAATGGAAACCAATAAACTTGGGTTACCCACATTGAAATGTTTTGGTAAAATACTTTTGACGTTCTTCCTCGTAACGTTCGGATTTATTATTTTCCGTTCGGAAACAATCGAACAAGCAGTGCAATATATGGGGGGAATATTCGACAAAAGTTTGTTAAATATACCATTGCTTACTAACAGGGAATCGTTGCTCATTGATAGAGAATACTATATTCCGATGTTTGTTAATCTTTGCATATTAATTTTTACCGAATGGTTACAGCGGGATAAAGAACATGGGCTGCAACTCGATGGAATCAAATCTCACATTGTTAAATTTGGTATTTATTATATACTGATTATCTTGATTCTTTGGTTTGGAAAGGAATCAGAAACTTTCATTTATTTTCAATTCTAGTTACTATATGAAGATTTTTTTATTAAAGATATCATTGTTTTTTGCTCCCTTATTATTAATACCGGCGTTATTATATCTGATCATAGATCCATTCAAGGTTATTTATAAATATTCTGAACAAATTAATACTGACAAAGAATACCAAATAACAATAAATCGTGATTTTCAATCTACTCAATTATTTCTATGGAACTATAAAAAACATGATTACGATTCCTTCATTTTTGGAGGTTCTAATTCCACATTTTATCAAGTTGACACATGGAATAAATTTATACAAGGAAATTGCTTTCACTTTGATGCATCAAGAGAAAGTCTTTATGGAATTAATTGTAAATTAAAACTCCTTGATGAATTAAAAGTAAATATTAAAAACGCATTAATAATTATTGACGTAAGTACATTTAGCGAAACTAAAAACAGCAAAGGACATTTGTTTATTAAACATCCGGAAGTTTCAAAAGAATCTTATTTATATTTTCAATTTGAAATGTTTAAAGTATTTTTCCCAAACTCAATGTTTGTTTATATTGATTTATTCCTTACCGGGCGGAAAAAACCTTATATGGAATCATACGGTGTAGGAAATAATGTTTGGAAACATGATACGAAATCAAATCAACTGACTTATTATGTTTACGATCAAGAAATTAAAAATAATCCGGATTCATATTATGCTGATAAAATTAGTTATTTTTATCAAAGAGATACTTTACAGAAATTTTCTGGACCATCGATATACGAAGAACAAGAAATATTATTGAAAAGCATACAATCTATTTTGAAGTCTCATAAAACCAATTATAAAATTATTATTAGTCCCTTGTATGATCAAATAAAAATAAATACAAAAGACTTGAATTATTTGAAGCAGTTATTCGGGACTGAAAATGTTTTCGATTTTTCCGGAATTAACTCATTTACAAATGATTATCATAACTATTATGAAGCGATACATTACAGACCATTTATATGTGATAATATTCTTAATATAATTTATAAATAAGAAAAACGATTTGGCGAAAAATATTTTTAAAGGCCGCAGAGCATCCAATTTTTTTAATAAGATTTTTTGAAGAATGAGACTATGTAAATTGCAATTGGATTTCAACGAAACATTGACACATTATATAGAATACCGGCAGAAGAAAGATATCCGGAATTTTATCCCGCGTAATCATAATATTTTCTTAATGAAGATCAATTAAAGCGCCCATCTTCTTCGCGTTGAGCAAATCCTGCTTTGCTTCCGCTGCGCGTCCCAATTTATGATACACGGAAGCTCTGTTTATATAATTGATATAATTAGCGGGATTCAACCTGATGGCTAGATTAAAGTCAAACATGGCTTTTTCGTACTGACCCATTTTGGAATAAATAAGTCCTCTGTTGCCCAACACATCCGATAAGGGGGGATTCAAAAAGTCAAAGCTGGTGTTATAAGGAAGCATAAGCTCCAGACAGCGGTTATAATCCTTAAGAGCATTTCCGATATCATTACTCTTAAGATAAATAAATCCTCGATTCATATAGGCCTTGAGATATTCAGGATTAGTCTCAATAGCCATGCTTAAATCTTCAATTGCCTTGCCGGGCTGGTTATTTTTGTACCAATAGTGACTCCGGTTGAGATAGGCGATCGCTATTTTGCGGGGATATTTTTCAATTACGTAATTCCAGAGGGTTTCACTGTTTTTCCACACAGGAATGTATTTTATTGTCAGCGCACTGAAAACGAAAAGCAGGATAACGGCAAGGCACGCCGCTGGAAGCCGAAACGATGGGAAGCTTTTCGATAACTTTTGCATACTCATAGCTATAATGAAGAAAAGCCCGATATAGGCAACATAGGTGTAACGGTCATGAAGAAATGAGAAGTCGCTCGTCCAGAAAGGCAAGAAGAGAAGAATAAATATATTAAAGGTAAAAAACAGTAGGCCGAAGGTGATGAATCTATACTTCCGCCAAACAGCCAGTGCACCGGCAAAGATAAAAACCGCCGTTGCCGCGCCAATCCAGTGTTCCGCCTGAAGTAAAGCCGGTATGGGATACAGAGTGGATATTGCGAAGGGAAAAACAGATTTCAAGATGAATACCGCATAAGCATATACGCCAAGCACGATTTGCTCAAGAAAGTTAAAAGAATTTGCGATAGCTTTGCTGTCGGTTGTAACGTAAACATTTTTTATAAAAAATGTGCTGCCTAAGAGACCGATTATCAGCGAAACCGCGAAGAAAACCACTTTCTCCATGATGGCTTTAAAACAAATCTTTCTTCTGAAATACCAGTCCAGCATAACCAACGCGAAAGGCAGTGTCACAGCCTGGATTTTGGAGAGCAGCGATAGCGTGAAGAAGAGGAAGGTAAGCAGCAACTGTCCGCTTTTGCCGGAAGCGATGTAGCGGATATAGGCGAGCAATGCTGCCATGTAGAAGAGCGCGTAGAGCAGGTCCTTGCGCTCGGTAATCCACGCCACGGATTCCACACGTAAGGGATGGATGCCGAAGAGCAGGGCCGCAAATCCGCTCCACCAGACATTGAGACCCAGACTGCGGAATAACAGCCATACCAGCGCCGTGCAAAACAGGTGTAACAGCAAATTGTCGAGGTGGTAGAGAAAGGGTCGGGCATTAACCAGCTTCCATTCCAGCGCAAAAGAGGTGATCACCATTGGGCTATAGGTATTATAGTCGGCAGGCTTTGTAAAAATATCTTTCAGATTGCCTTCGCTGACTAACGGGTTCTCGTACACGTACAAATCGTCGTCCCAGTTGGTCCAATCCAACTTCAGGCTGCCGGAAAATACCAGAGCCGTGATGATAAGCACCAGGAAGATCACAAGGCTGTTGTATTTTCCCGTGCGGTCGCTATTCTCCACTTCTTTTTTGGGAACAAGAACTTCCTTTTTCACGGCAAAAGTATATGAAGAATGATCTTTTCTGTCAAAGAAATATTTATTCTCTAAATATGATGTGTCTCATCGATGATTATGTAAGGAATATATTAACGCTTCTTATTATCAGTATGATCTGGTAAATTGTCGTTATCACCTGCATATCGTTTTGGCGCATAGATGAATAAGTACCCACCACCTAACCATGGTATTTCCTCCGGCCATTTTTTTATAAAAATTGTCGTATAATCCGGAAAATCTAATCTCTTGTAAGAAAGTATGACAGCTTCGTTCCGGTCTATTATTTTTACCTGTTTATAAACATCCTCGAACCACGGATAATATATTGATGCAAGCTGTACACGAGGCAAGTCATTCATTAAAAAAGCGACACTATCGTTAGTATAATTGAGAATATGACATGTATTCTTAAAAGGCGCAATGGCATCAAATACTTCCTGATAAAAATCATTATACTCTTTGGTTAAAAGTTTTCCTTTAAATATTCCGATAGTTTTATTGGTCACTCCATTACGGAACAGAACGTCCGTTTTCCAAGGATAATAAGATGAAGTGGTTGTTTTTAAAAAAAGACTATTTGACAAAAACAAAAATACCAGAATACCGGAAAAGATAATCAGATATTTTACAGGTTTTATGGTGTTAATGAAAAGATTATAAAAAACAAGCACGACCAACCCTATGCCTAAAGATGCGCCATTAACCAACCGGAATGTTTCATAATGGTGCACCGAATTCAAGTATCCAAAAACAGCGACAAGGCACACCGCTGCTATATCATAATGGGCATATGCAGACTTTACGGCGCCATCGAATACTTTTCTGATGCCTTCCCGGATAAGGATAAAAAGACAAATTACCAATATTAAGGTGAAGAGCTTGCCACGGAAATCAGACGCGTAACTATCTCCTATCTGTAATATACCGGCTAAAAAATTAAGATAGGTATTAACATTATCAATTTTCCCCCATAGTTCAATCATCATCCGATTCTGAAAGAAGAAATCATCAAGCGCGGAATTCATTAAGAGATATGCAAAGAACAATGTCAAAGGAATAAAAAAACCGCAACACACTATCCAGATTTTTTCTATAGCGCTCTTTTTCGCTCCCTGAACGGCAAAGAAATCCCAGCAAAGCAAAATGACGAATGGAGGAAGAATTGCTATCACCGAAGAATATCGGCAAAGAACTGACAGGCATAAGAATAAACCTGCCAAAAAACCATTATAATGACGCTCTGAATATCGCAGGAAGAAAATCAGCGCCAGCAGTTGAAAAGTATACACAAAGTAATTAGGAGCAGGAACTATAATATACGGATGAATTAAAAAAATCAGCCCTACTGCAATAAAAGACAGATGTTTGGACATGAATCTGAGAAAAACACGATAGGACAGAAATAACGTCAAAGAATAAAATAACCCTGTAATAATTCCAATACTCAGCAATCTTTCTCCAAACACGTTCAAAGAAATACTCTGAATCCATGTTGTAAGATATCCGTAGCCAATAAATGTTCCGGAATGTGGTATGGCCCCTCTCTTTAAATCCAGTGCGGGACCATAAAAAAACCCCCAATGAAGACTGTCATAATTAACAATGGATTCAATCCAGCTACAGCAAAGGCTTGCCAGACAAATAATTATTACAATCAGATCGAAGATGTTGAATCTGCCAAAAAAGAAATAAAATCTTTGAAGATATCCAGCCTGAGACGATTCTTTATTGTTGGAAGATAATTCCCGTAATCCCATAAATATTTCCTGGATTTTATAATACAAAGCTATGTTTTTTTATCACCGAACTTACTTTATATTTTTCTTGGAATGATTCAATTATCTTAGGACTTATCAACTCCTCGCCCCAAGATAAATTTCATTTTGTCCTCTCTAAGCGAATTCCATACGTTATCAAAAACATCAGAAAAATTGATGGATCAAAACTATTCGCAACCTGGTAAGTATAGTTACTCATATCTATATTTATCACCGCGGTTGCTGACGGAGTTTCTCCAAGATGAGATCTGTAAAAAAATGCATTGTCTGAAGAAACTTTAGGTGGATTCGAGTCCAGCCGGGAACAATATTTTTTATATTCTGAAAAGATAATTTCTACTCTTTTTCCAAACCCATCAGGACTCATCTCGGTGTTAATTCCTGACTTCATGATCTTCGCGGGATATCCTGCCGCCATTGTGTGGGCCGGAATAGAAGTCGTGACAGTTGAGTTTGCTCCTATGATGGAGCGCCTGCCAATAGTTACTCCCGGCGTAATAAAGACCCTCCATCCTACATATACATGGTCTTCAATCGTTACGGAACCAAATTTTACCGGTCCATTATGTAAAAAATCAGACCAGGCGCCATGTGTGAAGATAAGTGTATGTGCACCTATTCCAACTTGGTCACCTATGTAAACCCCTTCGCCCGGCTCAATCCAGCAAAAGGGGAAAACCCTGGAATGTTTCCCGATGTGAAAGCAGGCTCCTTTGATAAGTGGCGCACGAATAATTACAGAAGGTGCAATTTGGGCAAAGTTTCCAATTTTGATTTCATAAGCTTGAAGAATACAAAATGGCGCAATAGAGGCGTCCCTTCCTACAAAAAGACTATTTGTTAGGATAAATGAGAATATGTTAATTTTCGCGCCAACTTCAACCTTTTGCCCCAGCAAGCGACGAAGAGCCGCATTGAAAGGGTGCGGAACGAAAAAAAAAGCTAGTGCTCCAATAATTTTCATCATAAAAATTATCTCCATGGTTGGTGCCTTCCAGTTTAAAGCGCGCCACTTCCAGCTTGACAAAAGATCATTGACGGTGTCTGGTAGTCAAAACATTTTCAGGTGATTATTTAGTTTTTTGACAACTAATGCAATATCTTTTTTTGAGACATTTTGAAAATCGGGATTTGCATTAAATATTTGTTCAGGCATGATGTCATCCGAATGCTTTCGAACGGGGTTTGGAGTAAAATTAAAAATACAATATTTGACAAAGACAAAGTAAAATATTCCTTGTTATTATCCAAACGCTACAAATATAATTAAAAGCATATAAAAATGTTTAACTTAACTCCAGATCCGTTATAAACTAAATCAATGAATTTTATTTTTATTAATCCGCCGCGTGAGATTGCCAAAAATAATATATGGAGTATAATTAATTCTAAAATTCCTCCACTTGGTATCGCTTTATTATCAGCAATATGGGACGAGCAAGGGCATACTTCACAAATAATAGACGGGGCGGCGCTAAGGTTAACAATTCCGGAAATTATTGACAGAATTAATCCCCCTGCGGATTTTGTCGGGATTACGGCAACTACTCCGGAAATCTCGACAGCTTTAGTTATTGCTCAGAAGATACGCGAAGCTTTTCCAAATACCAAAATAATAATGGGCGGAGTCCATCCTACGCTGTTCCATAAAGAACTTGTTCGGGATAAATTTTGTGATCTGGTTGTTCGGAATGAGGGTGAAATTCCGATCATGGAGTTGGCTAAAGGAACGCCATTTAATCTTATCCCTAATCTTACCTGGCGGAATTCCGAAGGCGAAATCATTATAAATTCGGATTGTGAAACGTTCGCAGATCTGAACAATTTCCCTTTTCCCGCCTATGATAAACTTCCTATGCATTTATATCATTCTGCTTTAGGCGCAGCCAGGCAGGAGCCATCTATCGGAATGGTAACTTCCCGAGGCTGTCCCGGTAAGTGCACATTCTGTTTTTCGGGAATGTTTGGTTCTCAAATAAGATTTATGTCTCCAGTTCGAATAATTCAGCATATTGAGCATCTGCGAAAGAACTATGGCATCAGGGAAATATCCTTCTATGATGACACGTTTACTGCCGATAAACAGCGTATCGCCGAATTATGCCAGTTGATTCTCGCGGAAAAAATTAAATTTACATGGTCATGTTTTGCCCGGGTGGATACTGTAAATCCGGAATTGCTTTTGCTGATGAAAAAAGCCGGATGCCATCAAATAATGTACGGCTTTGAAACTACGGATGAAAATATTTTAAAAAATATTAACAAGCGAACTAATTTAAACCAATTTCAAAACGCTCTGGCCTGGACTAAAGCTGCAAAAATTAATATCCGTGGAGCTTTTATGCTGGGCAATCCCGGAGAAACATCAGCCAGCATGGAAAAAACAATTGATTACGCGAAAGATAGTGCAATTCAGTTTGCCATTTTCAATATCACCACTCCCTATCCCGGAACTGCGATGCATGAAGAATTTTTACAAAAGAATTTACTTCTGCACCAAAACTGGGAGCTTTATAATCTGGCGCAACCGGTATTGAAATTAGAGACCGTCTCTGCTCAAACCGTCAGGCAATATTATTTTAAGGCCTATCGAAGTTTTTATCTGCGTCCCGGTTTTATTCTTCGGCATATATTTTCCATACATACTCTTGCTGAATTGCGGATGTATTCCAAAGCTGTATTAAGACTGACAGCTTTGCTATTTAGAAAAATTTTTTCAAAATAAAACTTATAAGGAACAAATGGCAAAAGTTTTACTTATACAGCCGCGAATAGGAGAATGGGATGAAGCAAGGTCACATTTATGCGTACCGACAGCAATTCTCTCTTCGGCAACGCTCGTATCAAATGAATTTGAAACTGTTCTCATAGATTCCAGGCTTACGGGCTGGAAGAAAAAATTGCTTCAGGAACTGGAAAAAAAGCCTTTATGTGCAGGATTAACGTCAATTACCGGCAGTCAAATAAAATATTCTCTTCAAATATCAAAATTTATCAAATCTCATTCCGAGGTGCCTGTCGTATGGGGAGGTATTCAACCTACGATACTGCCGGAAGTAACCCTGTCTAACGGAAACATTGACATAATAGTTATAAATGAAGGTGAGATCAGTTTTCTTGAACTGGTAAGAAGATTAGATAAAAAAGAATCTCTTAAAGGAGTAAAAGGGATCTGGTTTAAAGAAAACGGAGAAATAATACGAAATGAAAACAGAGATTATCTTGATCTTAATCAGCTTCCGGATATTCCATATGACTTACTGGACATGAAGTATTACCTTCCTGTTTTTAAAGGCAGAAGGACTCTGTATCTCGAAACATCAAGAGGCTGTACCGGAAAATGCACTTTTTGCTCAAACAGCGTATATAATAAACGCAAATGGCGGTCGCTATCTCCGGAAAATGTTCTTAAAAGAATAAAATTTGTTTATGACAAATACGGAATAAATAGTTTTTATTTTATAGATGATAATTTTTTTGTTGATTTAGAAAGAGCAAGAAAAATAGCAGAAATGATAATAGAGCAGTCTCTTGATATTATTTTTGAAGTTCAGGGGATCAGATATGATTCCGCAATTAAGATTGATGATGAATTTCTGGGGCTTCTGCATAGATCCGGTTTGAGGAAAGTCCATTTCGGAGCAGAATCCGGTTCCCAAAGAATTCTCGATATGGTTTGCAAGGAAATAACTATAGATAAAATAATAAATGTAAACAGGCAATGGTCAAAATATGACATCGTTGTACAGCACAATTTTATGGCGGGATTTCCTTCTGAAACAACAGACGATATCAAAGCTACAATAAATCTGATTTTTAAACTAAAAAAAGAAAATCCTCACGCAATGACTTCGCCTATATGCCCATATACGCCTTACCCGGGTACGGCTCTTTATCAAAAAGCTTTGAATGACGGATTTACGGAAAGAAAAAAACTTGAGGAGTGGATTGAATCCGATTACGGAGATTCAATATGGATATCGCCATCAAAAGGGAATTTGCTGAAAAAAATATTTTTTGTCACTCTTTTTATTGAATCTGAAAGAGAAAGGGATATGCTTTCGTCTCCTTTTCTGAAACTTGGTTTTGGAATATACAGAAAAATTGCAAATTTCAGGTTAAAAAAATTCTTTTTTACGTTCATGATCGAAATGACAATAAAAAATATTATCGCTTTTTTTTACCAAAAAACGAGAATGCTCAGCAGGGCAGGAAATAGATAAAGGTTATAAAATTGATTTGATAAACTTTTCTTTATCCAAAGACGATATTAGGATACCGACAAACGAAGCCGTGATTTGTATTATACAAGGATAGCTCGGCACTAACAGACGATTATACTCATAATAACCTATCCCTATAATTCTCATCAGGAGGTGATTATGACCTATTCCTCCGATTATTATCGAAATGAATTGCCCCAACACAAATAAAACACAAAACGACAGCGTCCACGCTATTCTCCTGTATTTCACAAAAGCAAAAACAATAATGATTGATTCCAGAATAATTATTAAAAACAGAATTATATATTCCCAAACAAAATCTATCGTGCGCTTAAACATGTATACAAAATATGTCATGGAGTATTGTGACTTCTTCACAAATCGACTGAGTCTCTCGTAAGGATAATTGACTGTATCCGGCAGGCTGGAAATAAAACGCATATCATTTGTCAGCGGCAGATATTGAGGGAACCTGTTATAACAGCGCTTGTAATTATTTATGCTGTCGTTATCCAGAAGAAATTGAGAAATGTAAAAACTTCTTTGTCTGGTCGCGTCGATTACAGTGATGAATTCCGCATCGCCGCCATGCTTATATGCTCCACTCTCGATAACACTGTCCAGAGAGTTGCTCAATGTGACCTTGCTCAGAACAAATTGCCCGTTATACCTGTTATTCATTTCGCAGTAACCCAGAACTCCGAAGACGGCAATTAACCATCCGAGCAATCCCCAATACAATATTTTCCTTTCCTGACGAAAATGAATAAATCTTACAATTAGAAAAACCGGAATTACACCCAGCAGGATTAAATACGTGGGTTTCAGCATTATCAGAATAAAGGGGAATATTCCTATGGCGGCCGCGGTATATTTTGCCGGTTTCTCAATATATTTTACAAATAAATACAATACAAACGTAGAACCGGCGATACACAGGGATTCCGGATTAATATTAACATTCTGAATTATGATTGGAAACCAACAACCATAGAAAATAGTTACTCCAATAATCAGATATCTATTTCTTAGAAGATTTTTCGAGATATAATAAAATGGTATTATGGATAAAAATGATATTGTTTGCTGAAAAAGAAAAAGATGCCGTAAAAAATTATCCCCGGACAGATTTTGGAAAAAATCCAGAACATATATATATAAAGGAGTGCGATACGCGTCAACAACACCTTCAAATATATTTACGATGGTAAAATACGAAACGCTGTCGGAATTGTATGATATCGCGTTCGGATGTAATATCCCGAAATAAAACCATCTATAGCCGAGGCAGAGAATCAACACAGCGCCCAGCAAGACGTAATCCGGACATTGACTGATTTTATTATGTAACCAATTATTTTTCTTCATTACATTCCTGCCCTGCGTTGTTTTTTGACTATCTATTTTTTTAGCTGCTATTGCAATATATTTTAATGACACTCACTGAGAACGAGCTATGCGATGTTCGAAGCGCAAGTGGTAATGAGACTCGCTGAAAACGAATGAAGTGAAGTTTGAAACGCTAGCCGAACTATCCAATCCGCCGCGGCGGATTGGGAATTATCCCGCAAAGCGCAGCTTAGCAAGATTCGAAAATCCTTACTTGCTTTGGGGTTCATATTCGTGATTGACATAAAATTACAATTTACCTATGCTCCTTTTTCGAAAAAAGAGAATTTTTCAAAATCATGGGTACAATACCCCAAAGCAACCTTTGGGGTATAATTCGACTTACGCTTTAAACTTAATCCCGACTTGTCGGGATTCGTTTTCAGCGAGTCTCATTAAATTTTAGGAGAAAAATATGCCAAGACGTTTAGATGGTAAAAACGCGATTATAACAGGAGCTGGAAGCGGCATCGGCCGCGCCACAGCAATTCTTTTCGCCCGTGAAGGCGCGAAGCTGGTTTTAGCCGATGTGAATGAAACCAACCTGGGGCTGGTGAAAGAGGAAATCGTGAAAATAGGCGGCTCGGTTGTCGCGCGCAAGACCGATGTTTCATCCGAGGAAGAAATCAAAGCTCTGATTAATCTAGGGCTGGAAAAATTCACCAATATTGATATTATTGTAAACAACGCCGGCATCTCCGGCGTACTGGACGCTTTGGAGGATCAGCGTTCTGAAGAATGGCATCAGATATTCGATATCAATGTCATGGGTCCGGTTTATGCAACCAAACATATAATCGCGCACATGAAGGCGCGCCGCCGCGGTTCCATCATCAATATCGCTTCGGTGGCCGGCATCATGTCCGGCGCGGGCGGCAACGCTTACAGCGCCAGCAAAGCCGCGCTCATCAATTTCACCAAGACATCGGCGTGCGAAGTCGGCGCCAGCAATGTGCGCATCAACGCCATCTGCCCCGGCCTGATTGAAACCGGCATGACCCTGCCCTTTTTCGAATACGCCCGCAGTACCGGCAAGGAAGATCGACTCGGCAAATATTGCGAATTAAAGCGCGCCGCCGCGCCTGAAGAAGTCGCGTGGGCCATACTATTTCTGGCCAGCGATGAGGCGAGCTACATGACCGGTCAGGCTATTCCCGTGGACGGCGGCATTACTGCGTCAATGAGTGTACCGGGGCGCAAGATTTAATAATTTAAAATAATATCAAGGACTTAATATTCAAGCGGCAGTAAGAGTTACAAAATTTGTCCCCTCTTAATAATCATAAATAATGCTGCAAGAACTGCGGCAGTTTTTCCGCATTTTGCCGGTCATTTTCTGATCAGACCCTTGAAATTGACATAATCAAAAAAAATATAATAAATATTTACAAAATTCTTGACATTGGCGTCGAAAAGGAGTTATTTAGAAACCGTCGCAAGTGTGAGCTTTTTTTGAAATAATCGCAAATATGAAACACCAGAACAACCTTGGGGGAAGTCAAACAAGACTTATTGTTTTATATTTCCTGTTGAGCTTGTTGCACCGGGTTTCATAACTCAAATGTCCACAATTAATTCATTCTAATAAAGGAGAAATCATGCGGAAAAGATTAATTCTGAGCTTGACGCTGGCAGTAATCTTTTGCTCGGCGTCGCTTATTACCATGGCAGTGGCCGCGGAAAAAACCAAAACAGCACAAACAAAATCACAAGTCCAGACTAACAAACCGGCAGCACAGAGCGCAAACAGCATCACACAAGATGCTGTCAAAAACGGAGTTCGCACCTGCGCCGCCCGGATGAATCAGGTGACAAATTTCCTCACAGCCGGGGCGAAGGACGTAGGCTACATGATGTTTTTTTCGAAGAATAATCCTGACCAGCAGATGACTTCCGTATCCATGGAAATCCCTTTAAAGGAAGCCTCTTCCGCTTATGCCAGTGCGAGCGTTGTCCCAGGTCAGGCAAACTATTGCGGGGGGATGTATGAAACAGTCGCTTACTGGCCTCAAAAATGCGCCGAGGTAGCTGAAAAGCAATTTGGCAAATTTAAAAAGGCAGGTGCTTTATCAAAGAATATTGGCGTTCGTGACGGCGGTTCAACAAAAGTTTTCCTGATGCCGGCGGGAACAGGTTGTGTGTCCATTAAAAAGGAAATTGTCAGGTAAAAACAATTAATTATATTTAACCAATTGAACATAATTCAAGGAGGTAAAACGCATGAGAAAACGAAAGGGTTTTAAGAAGTGGATTTTTCATGGGACGGTCATGCTGCTGCTGGCCATCGTTATGGCCATAAGCGGCATAAGTAACACCGCAATGGCGTTTAACATTTTAGTAGACTCAAATAGCGATGGTCGTCTTACTTTATCGCCGGTTGATACTGCATCAACTGTTGATATAACCGGCGGTCTAATTACCAGCGCGGCAGTCAATTCTGCCAGTATAGTCGACGGGAGCATTGCGACCGGCGATATAGCCGATGGCGCTGTAACCTCCGCTAAGATACTAGACGGCACTATCGCAACTGCTGATATCGCCGATCTGGCTGTTACTAACGGCAAGTTAGCTGCTGATGCAGTTACAACTGACAAGATACTAGACGGCACTATCGCAACTGCTGATATCGCTAATCTGGCTGTTACTAACGGCAAGTTAGCTGCTGATGCAGTTACAACTGACA
>JAPLJP010000078.1 GCA_026388535.1 Deltaproteobacteria bacterium
GTTGCCGTATACTCCGCAAAGCTGAAAGTTGCCGTTAAAAGAACTACTGCCGCCGCTACTACTGTTGTTCCTAATGTCTTTTTCATGATCTGTTACCTCCTGGGTAATTTGTTTTATTTGCCTTTATACTAATGAAATTATCGTGCCAGATTTAAAAATAAATTAAATAATATTGTAACGTGTTAATATACAATATGAATTAACCATAGTGATCATCTGCGTCACCTTTTTCAAATGCATATTTTTATCTCTTTGTTTCGATGAAATGTTAAAACCATTGAACGATATATAAAAAAATATCAAGACTAAAGACTTCATATTATTCTCTGATAGGTGTTTCTTAAAAAGAAGTTCGGATATTAATTGTCAGGTGAGATAATAATCAATACAGCATAGACATCGTAACGTTCCGCTTTCTATAGGTAAGAATGGGTATGTCTTATCACAAACCGTTAGTAATACGAATAAAACTTGACTATTATCAATGATTGCTATAGTCTACCACCAACTTCGGATATTTAGAAATAAAGATGCGAAGGAAAGAGTTGTAATTAGACATTTTGAAGCACAAAGGTTAGCCACCAGTACTTTAGAGTCTTGGTGGCTTTTTTAGTTCTATCACAGTGCTAATTCGACTTTTGAAAATTTAAGAAAGGAGGATTAGAACTATGTCAGAAGGTAAAGTAAAGTGGTTCAACGAAGGCAAAGGTTTCGGGTTCATCGAGAATTCTGAAGGCGGGGACGTATTTGTTCACTTCAGCGCGATTCAGGCCAGCGGCTTCAAGACACTGCAGGAAGGCGCGAGCGTCAGTTTCGACATCGAGCAGGGCCCCAAAGGCCCTTCGGCAGTCAACGTGAAAGCACTGTAATCAAATCTTGTTAACTTAAGAGGCACCCCATCAACTCAGTTTGCTGGAGTGCCTTTTTATTTTCAACCTGTTCAGTAACGCTTGAAAGAAAGGCAAACAGGCATTTAAAAATGGGAAAACCCATGTACAACTTTGGTAAGAACGTCAACCTAAAAGCAAAACAGCAGAAACAAATGGATAAGGATTCAAAACGCAGGATAGCTAAGCAGAGTAAGGCTAATATAAAGTCTTGTACACCGAACGAAGACTCAGCTACAGCTGAATAGAGCTGGGTGGCGGGCATCACCGCTGCAATGTTTCTATGTCCATTCTAGAAATGGAATCGTCAACGATTTATAAATAGAGGTGAGTTAAAATGTGGGAAGTCGTAAGAGCTATCGGTAGCCATATTAAAAGTGACAGACATGAAGTCCTTGGAGGATGGATTGTCAGAACATTTAAATCAGATGAGTATGGTAGTGCGGAGGAACGATCTTTTGTGAGTGATCCAAATCACAAATGGCAGATGTATAAGAAGGAATCATTAAAAACAAAGATGAATGACCTTTAAAACGAAAAGGCGCCTGGATGAAGATCATCAGCATTTTAAACCCAAAAGGGGGAAAGCGTTTTATTTGCAAGACATAAAAAAAGGCGGGTCCCTTATGACCCGCCTTTTTGTTAATGGTTTAATTTTTAGTTAACCATTATAACCGCTTCGTATTTACTATGTAATTAGTTTTGTTCTTATCCCCTGGGTGACGCACCAAATATTTTTCCATTAGAAGCGGTTCTTCTCCAACATTAACCAGCTTTGGCCTCTTGATAAAAATCTTTCCTATGCCGCAGCTTAATTACTTAAAGCAACCATGCCCTAAATGGGCTCATCTAACCGAAATCTTAACCTTTCAACCAAAAGATTCTCTTTTTTACAATTCGTTACATTTTACCACGTAATTTTCCAAAAATCAAGAAAAAAATCTATATATAGTGGTTATAATAAATATTACCACAATAAGTGGTATATTCTAACCTAATAATAGCTTTAATTTCTCTATCTTACAATCGTTGCCTAATTCCTGTTAAGCAAAAGCAAGGCCCCTTTCTTTTTTGACTATGATCGATGCTATAATGTATAAGAAAACAGTATTCTGTAGTATTTTGGGAAAATCATCTCAAGAAAGGGAATCAAGATGGAAGACCACATCGGGACAGAAAAGGTCGTTCATGGGCAGCAATGGGGCACATTGCACGGCGGCTATTTCTCCGATCCCGCAATCGCACGGCCATTCGTCGAAACGGCAAAAATAATTTTGGCGAAATCGCCGGCCGATATCGTTGTGGACTTGGGGGGAGGAACGGGTTTCCTGCTAAATCAATTAGCGTCACATCAAATCGACTCTGATGTGGCACTGGTGAATGTTGACTGTTCAGAATCCCAACTCGATCTGACAGATGAGAATAGCATTTCTTCTGTCTGTACATCGATAGGGGAGTTCAGGCGAAGTACTATTGCAACCGAACGAAAACGGTGTTTCTTTCTGATGCGGTCAGTTCTTCACTACCTTGGAGAAAACGGTGTGACGCCCTTTCTGCGCCACCTTCGCGACCAGGCAAAGGAGGGTGAGTTCTTCCTGCATCAGAGCGCATCGTTTGACAACGAAAACGACTCTGCCTGCCTTAATGATCTCTACAGACACATGCGAACTCACAAATGGTATCCAACGGTAAACGATTTGACGAAACGTTTGGCGGATTCCGGCTGGCGTGTAATAGCCACGACCCCGGCGCCGACACTACTGCTTACCTCGGATGATCTGGGTCTGCGGTATGCTCTGAACACAAATGATCTCGTCCGCATACGCGACACGATGGCAAGGGCATTCGGCGAAATGAATAGCGTCTTTCAAATCACACCGTCCGGATTCCAAGCGAATTTGCACTACCATATTTACACATGTGTTGCAGTGCCTCTTTGATTTTTAAATACAGCACAGAGTAAACGGTGTCCTCAAGGAAACCTTTTTTTGACTCCGACTGCCACAATGATGTATAAAAATTGGAATAAATAATTCTGCTGGGGAAACCATAATGGATGAAAAGATAAAAAAAGCGATATTTAAACAAATCGAGAAAGAACCTTTTGGCATAAAATTCGGATTGCGATTAATTGAAGTACAGGAAGGTTACGCCAAAGTAGAAATGCGCTTTAGTAAGGATTTAGAAAACATGTTCGGCATGGCGCACGGCGGCGCGATATTCTCGCTGATTGACGCGGCTTTTGAAATTGCTTCCAACTCGCACGGCACAATGGCGGTC
Source organism: Deltaproteobacteria bacterium (assembly GCA_026388535.1). Classification (GTDB taxonomy): domain Bacteria; phylum Desulfobacterota; class Syntrophia; order Syntrophales; family Smithellaceae; genus Smithella. The sequence continues at coordinate 3,168 of JAPLJP010000078.1, forward strand.
GCTCTCAACATGAACATCAATTATCTGGCCTCACCGGAAAAAGGGGCTATGCTGACCGCCGAAGCCAGAGAAATCAACAGAACAAAAAAAACCGCCGCTTATGATATTCACGCGACTGACGAATCAGGAAAACTTCTGGCTTCCTGCCAGGCGCTGGTGTACCGGCTGGAGAAACCCCTGCCGTTTTTATAAGGCGCGTTTGATTATACAGATAGAAGCTCTAAAAAGAAGGCAGGATCATTTCTGATCCTGCCTTATGGTTTTAAATGCTTATTTTTACTTTAGTCAGTTGATGACATTTCAAACATTATCCGATCTCATCGCCTGATTATACCAAGTTGCTTTCAAAACCCCGCTGTGCGGGATAGTTCGACCAACCAGTTTCAGATTCTGAAACTGGGGTCTCACTAAATAAAATATAAATTTTTGAAAGCTTACTTGGTATTATGCCCGGTAAATCAACCTTCTAATGTTTGATAGCTAATTGGTACTATTATCATCTTAGACTCAGCAGCTTTCGCGCCACCACCACACGTTGAATCTCGTTGGTGCCTTCGTAAATCTGACAGATTTTCGCGTCACGCATGTGGCGTTCAGCCGGATATTCCTTTACATAACCGTAGCCGCCGAAGATCTGCACGCATTCGATCGCCGCTTTCATCGCAACATCCGAGGCATAGTATTTGGACATGGCCGATTCTTTTTCAAAATCCTTACCGTTGTCTTCCAGCCAGGCCGCCCGCAAAAGCAGCAGCTCCGACGCGTCCAGTTCGGTGGCCATATCCGCCAACTTGAACTGAATGGCCTGATTGGCAGAGATGGGTTTCCCAAACTGAATCCGTTCTTTGGCATAGGCTGTGGCATCTTCCAGGCAGGCGCGACCGATTCCGCAGGCCTGCGCTCCGATGCCGATGCGCCCGGCGTTAAGACCGGCCATCATCTGCTGGAACCCCTGCCCTTCCTTGCCCAGCAAGTTGGCCGCCGGAACTTCCGCGTCCTCAAAAACCAGTTCGGACGTGCCGGAAGCGAGGATTCCGAGTTTCTCTTCTACCTTGCCCACTTTGAAGCCCGGTGTTTCCTTTAAATCCACAAGCAGATTGATGACGCCTTTGTAACCCTTGGATGAGTCAGTGGTTGCCGCCAAAACGCAGTAGCGTGCGACATTGCCGCTGGTGATAAACGTCTTGGTACCGTTGACGATATACTTGTCGCCTTTGAGCTCCGCCTTGCAACGCAGTGCCGCCGCGTCGGAACCCGCGCCGGCTTCCGTGAGCCCATAACAGCCTTCCACAAGGCCTCCCGCGACAGGCGCAAGGAATTTCAGTTTCTGCTCATGAGTTCCGAAGGTCTTAACCGGGTGGCCATAAAGCGTATTGTTGACGGATACAATAACGCCGCAACTGGCGCAGGCCTTGGAAATCTCGATCATGGCCATGACATAGGTAATATTGTCCATGCCCGCTCCGCCATATTCGGTGGGGACGGACACGCCCATGATACCCATTTCGCCCAGCTTTCGGCAAATCTCCTCG
>JAPLJP010000082.1 GCA_026388535.1 Deltaproteobacteria bacterium
CGGGGGGGATATTCATCCTGTCCACCATTGATTCAGGCTCTCTTTCTTCCAAGATTATAGGGAAACGGCTGGAAGACTTCCGCCGCCTGAGGGAACATCTTTATTTTTTTAACAGAAAGAACATTTCTTCATTTTTACGGATGCATAATTTCGCGATTGATTCGATTGTATCAATCGGTAACACATTCAGGCTTGATCATCTGTTGAATCGCATTTTGCTAATGTATTCCAAACCATGGAATATAAATAGTAGACTTGGAACTGTCCTGATGAAATTTCTAAGCCGTATATCCGTGTATCTGAATACTCATACAAAAATGATTGTGTTTTCAAGAAAACGTGGTGATGATTCCACGCTAACAACTCAAAGAATACGAAACGATTTGATGGCCATGGGCGAAAATCTTGATTATTATCGCTATTACATGAATTATGTTAAAAGTGAATTTTTAAACAAAACGGTTCTTGAACTGGGATCGGGTACAGGCAATTCGTCTGGAATAATCTTGCAAATGGGTGCGAAGTCGGTGGTCGGAGTGGAACGGGATCCCGACTTGATAGAAATTGCGCGTAAAAAAATGCACAAAGAGGAATTTGAGAGTAAAATTGAATTTATCCATATGAATATCGACGAGAATATATCGGAACTAGGCAAGATTATCAGAGAACGCAAAGTGGACGTAGTTTTTCACTTCAATTTTATCGAACACATCAAAAAAGACATAGATCTGATAAAAGCGATCTATGAGGCGCTACCGAATGGGGGGCGCATCATTAGCATTGTTCCGGCAGGCAGCGGAATATATAGTCGTTTTGATGAAACCTACCGGCACTATCGAAGATATGATGTGTGCGACCTGAAATATCGTTTCGAGCCTTTTCGATTGAAGTATTACCGGGAATGCGCCTTGTTAAAAAATATTGGATGGAGGTTAAACAAAAACAATCCGAATATGGAATTCAGCAAATACTGGGCAATCTATCATTTGGTTTTTTTTATGATAGACAAAACGATCGATACTTTCTTCGGGAAGCTGTTACCTTTTGGGGCGACATTTGTTTCTGTGCATGATAAAATTAAGCATTCAGTATCGAATGAGGACAAATAACAGGAGAATAATAGTGAACATTCTTTTTATCAGTAATTTTCCAATCATGTATTCCCATCTGTCCGGTTATGTGCCCTTGGGAATTATTTATTTGGCCAGTGTATTAAAACAGGCGGGGCATCATGTCGATGTTTGCTCATCGCGTTTATCCGATATTAGAAAAGCGATTAAGAAAGTTAATCCTTTCATTGTGGCTTATTCAGTATGTACGGGAGGGATTAAAGAATACTTGGCACTCAACAGAAAAATCAAAAGTGAATATAATGTCTTTTCCGTGTTTGGAGGGCCACACCCGACATATTTCCCAGAGATGATCGAGGAAGATGGGGTAGATGCGATATGCAGGGGGGAGGGGGAATCAGCTATGCTTGAACTGGTGAATGTGCTTGAAAGTTGCAAGGACATCACCAGCTTGAAAAACTGGTGGGTAAAGAAAAATAATAAAATTTATAAAAATCAAGTAAAGCCTTTGATTCAAAACCTAGACACGATTCCATATCCTGACAGGAGTCTGTTTTTTAATAAATATCCACAAATGGCACAAAGTCCGAAAAAGATCTTCATGGCCTCAAGGGGATGCGTTTTCAATTGTGCTTATTGCTTTAATCAAAAATTTAATGAATTGTATAAAAATTGCAACATAATGAGAAGAAGAAGCGTCGATAACGTGATCAAAGAAGTTTTGTCTGTCATAAATATACATAAAACCCAACTTGTTCAGTTCATGGACGACACATTCATTTTAGACGCAAAATGGATAAAAGAGTTTTCCCGGGAATATGCCAAAAAAGTGGCGTTGCCTTTTGTCTGCAATGTGAGGGCCGATCTGATTACAGAGGAAATTGTAAAAGATTTGAAAGCAGGCGGATGTTTTCTGGTAATGTTCGGCATCGAATCAGGAAATGATCAAATCCGCAGTCGTATCCTCAAAAGAAATATGTCTAACGAGCAAATCATCCACACATCAACGCTACTAAAACAATATGGCATCAAATTCATTACATTTAATATAATTGGGATTCCAGGAGAGGATTTGAAAGATATCTATCAGACAATTCAACTTAATCGTATATGCGAGCCAACGTATCCCTATGCGTCTATCTTGCAGCCATATCCTGGGACTGATATAGCAAAATTATGGTTGGAAGAGGAAACTATAGAGAATCAAATAATTCAAAACAAGTATAAAGAAATCCCATTTTCTCTTCATAAAAAATCATTATTTCACAAAAAATATGATTTTCAGTTAAATAATATTCACCGCCTTTTTGCTGTTTTTGTCGCTTTACCTGATAGTAAATTGTTATTCATTGTAATTATAAGGTTGCCGATCACGTTTGTTTATACAATAATTGGGAAAATTTGGTCGGCATATTGTTATCGGCGATTGTATAATCCGAGACTCACGATTTCGCAATTTTTCATCGGAATATGGGATTTGTTTTTTAAAAGCCCTATATGAGAACAAAATATCCATCTCATCAACATCTACAATCCAGATAGATGTCATGGACTAACCAAATAATGACTGGACGCGGTTCATGAAATTCGCGAATAAATGCTTTGATAAAATAATCAGCGGTAACAAATCCTGTCGAGGAAATATCGTGAAAACTGAATCGGCAGGTTGTTAGCCATATTGGCTGTATAGGGTAGCAGGCAGGCGTTACATCTGGATAGAGCTGGGAATTTTCTACTATATTCTGTCGAGCGTTTAAGCTTCTTGAAGTCAAGGTCGTTCGCATTCCCATAGGACTCGAGACAGTGGATGACTCTGGGTTTGCAGGTGAAGACGCGTTCCGCAATGGTGCGGATCAAAACGTGCTTGTTTTAGGCTATCATGACGACGCTGAGCTTCATGGCATTAGTAATATTAGTGCGGCCTGCGTCCGAAATATGCATTATACTTGAATACTCTATCGAGGAGCCCCCTGCTGAAGGCGTAAGCAGCACGGAAGTGTCCCTGATGATTGCGCCTGCACACTGGATTGCGTGAGAAGAAGATCCAGTCGATGTGGAGTCGTTCGAGCATCAGGGGAGCATAGCAGTGCCGTATGATGTGTCTGGATGACCTGTCCGTGAGGGGCGTCAGATCCGTGACGGCGATATCTTCGAAGCTACTTTCGCGCATGACGGTTAGTGTATCTTCAGACGATAAAAAATGAGAGATGTGAAATCCTTCGAGGACATCTGCATAAAGGTGGTATTCCTCTATAGTTTGGTTATGGTCGCTACGGGCAAACTCCATGGCAGTCCATACCCCACCAGGTGTTAGGATCTTGCGTATACGTCGCAGCACGTCGACCTTGTTCTCCGCATAGCAGAAAGTCTCCTGATTCAAGGCTAGGTCGAACGAGCCCACTGGGAAGTCGAGGGCGTTCATGTCCATGAGCAGAAACTCGCACATATGACCGACACCTTTGATTCGAGCGTGCTCGCGTGCCATTTCGATGTGTTCCGGCACGATCGTGATACCAGTGACGTGGCAACCGTATTTCATCGTGCACCACACGGCGAAGGCACCGACGCCACAACCGATGTCTAACACGCGTGTGGAACGGTTGACGGCTATTCTACGCAACATCACCTCGTTGGATCGTATGAGCGACTCGGCATGATCATGAACATCGTTCTCCCAGATGCCGTAATGGAAGCCATTGTATCCTGCATATAGGAGGTAGTGGCGAGTCAAATCAGCATAATAAGTAGAGGGGTGCATGTTTATCATTATTCCAAGAGAGAAGGTCTGTCAGTTGCCGTCAACGTTCTTTGGTGTAGGTCACTTAACGAGAAAGCTACTTGTGATGTCAAGGCAAACCGTTTTCCTAGCAACCTGCATGCTATACATTGTTCTTCATAAATGCATCTAATGCGCTTGTCAAGATCTGTGTGAACGTTAAACGGAAATGATTGAGTTGCCTGTATGTTTTCATTCATTCATTCATTTATTTGTTTGTTTTTAATATATATATGATAAAAATTTGCTTTTCACATGTATAATTATAGGAAAAAATCCTTTGTATGTCAATGATAAGCAGTAGAGTAACTTGCGTAAGAATCAGCAAAAGAAGATTTTAAAAAATAGAAACACAAAACACACAATTAAACAACATCATCATGTGTAAGCTTCCCGAAAATTCGACTATTTGAAATTAGAGTTTAGCTAAAAGAAGGTCAAATTAATCAGGTTAAATTTTTATGTTCTAATAATTATTGGAGATTATTGATTTCGTCTTCATTGAAATTTTTTAGTTTATATACATAGTAACTTAATATTTTTGCACAAATAAATGCTGGCATTGTTAATTTCCAATAAACAAAATATCCACCAATTACATGATTGAAGTCTGCAAAAAAAGGGAAAACTTGAACACTGAAACTTGTATATCCAAGCTCGTAAGATAAATATTCTATTGGAATGTATAATAGGATTAAAAAATGTATTATTATTAACTGTATTATAGTAAAATAATAATAACGTGTTCTAAATATAATAGTGCTTATCTTTCTAGAGATAAGGTATATGAACCAAGGGAACATGCTGTCATAAAATAAAACTGCAATTGGAAAATTGAATCTAGGGAAATTTATTAACGTGTTATTATAATATAATCCGTTATTAATTTCATTGATTATTTCAACAGATAAAGCAAATGGTAGACTAAAAATTAAAATTATTAGTTCTTCAAAATGATATAAAGTTTTTTTAGTGATTCTAGATATGAAAATAATTATCCATGAGAGAAAACAAATTAATTCAAGCATAATGTATATATTCTCATAATAAAATTGTATATGTCATAAAGTAATCCACAAATAAAATAAATAAGTCTATATAAAAATCTTTAGGTTAATCGTTTTTATGTTCTTTTTCAAATCGTATATTAAAGTACATGAACAAGATGACATTAACGAGAAATCCTATACAAAAAATTCTAAAGTGCAAAAAATTAATATAATCACACAAAATTGATAAGAACTTTCTTTTTGTGGGCGAAAGTATACAAAATAAGGTATTGTCCGTCAAGACAATTTGGGACACAAAATGAAGAGATTCTGAATATTATTTATTTCCTCGCCAGCAGAACACCTTACTCATATTCCAAATTTTTCTAAAATTTTTCAGCGGCATTTTCTATTAGCAAGAATTAATTGGACGACAGAGGGATATTTGGACAGAAATATTTTTCTTTGTTGGAAAGTGAGAGGTACAGACACAGTTCCCTATAAGAAGGACCCCTCCCACTCATGTTTCGTTGTTCGGGTTATATCGGGGGGGTGCTAGGGAAGAATTCTTTTTGTCTAGGAGCCAGATACAGCCGCCGCCAGGTGAGAGTGTAATTCTGCAGAGGTAGGCTAGGTCGGATTAACGGGCACATCTTGTCCATCCTACTTTCAATCTTCCTTATTTTATACATAATGGCCCGTGCCTCCCGCTTCTGACGCCATCAAACTTTGTGTGGCGGTGAACACTCCATACATAGACCCACAGCCCTTCGCGCAGCGCCAGGTACTGGCAGCGCGAGGCGATGGAGGCGTCCTTCTGGATCTTGGAGCGGAGACCTAGGACATGGAGAATGCGGGTCACAGGTGCGCTGAGAAGACTTGTCAGGTAGATCCTGCGTGCGGAAGGCATCACCTGTGGGCTGATGTCGATGAACTCGACATTGCTGAAGTTGTGCGCTTCGAGATGGCCGCAAAACTCATCGACGCTCGCCAGATCCGGGGGGCCGCCCAGCCGCGAATCCAGTTATTCATCAACGCCTCCTGACTGTCGGCTTGTGGTAGAGGATGATTGGGCGTGGAGTTCCGACCATGGCTATGGCTGTTTTTATTTTTGACGAAAGACGCATTCTACTCACTGATCTACAACCTTTTTCAACATGATTTCCTTCACAGCTAATACATTATTTCATCTAAAATTTATAATTGCGACAATTAAACATGCAATACAAAATATAATACGGTAAATTTTACGATAGGCTATACGAGATGAAAAATTATCAGGCATTTTATCTTTATAATAGATAAAAAAAACAGTCTGTACAATAAAACCTACAAGGAATATAATGGCTACGATGTTTTCCGTTTGATCAAAAAAAGGTAAAATGGCCAATAAAATGGCCCCTGAAAAAAACATGAAAAAACTTAAATATAATGTTTTATTAATACCAAGAAAAACGGCGCCGGTTCGAAAACCGGCTCTTTTATCGTCTTCATAGTCTATAACTTCATGATGTAAATGGCCTCCAGCTAAGCAAAGTGAGAAATACACTGAAAATAACAATATGCTTAACGAATGTGGAGCGAATACTGAAGATACCATGTTGAAAATTATGAACACTGCAATAAAATGAAGAATGGTGCCCGCAAAAGGGTAGTGCTTCATTCCAAATACAGGCATTGAATACAGGAGCCCAATGCATTCAATGGCAATTAGCGTTAAACAGTATTTCCATCCCAACCAAGCACTCAATAAAACGGAAAAACATAAGAATAACAGAGCATAAATAAGAAAATGTGTGTGTTTAAGATATAGAAGAGATGAAAGTCGTTTATTCTTTTTATCGTGATCGCGGCCAAAGAAAGCGTTGAAAGCGTACACGGAAAAGATTAGGAAAAAACAGGATAAACCTATCAGAATCAATTTTTGTAAGGCAGTTACAGATATATGCTTAATGGAAAATACGGCACCAATGAGAAAAAATCCGGTCATTAACACTGATTCTTGAAATCTTAATGCCTTAATAATTTTGAGCATATACTAAAATCACATTTCATTTTTTAAAATTTTTTAAGAAATTGTTTTAAACGTGAGTAAGTATAGAAATTTCGGGCATGTCTGTCAATGAAAAGCTGATCACCTATTTGCCTAATAAAAAATATTAACTAAAACAATTAATCTTTGAAAAATGAACTATTAAACCACCACTCTTAATATTTCGGCAATGTCGGATCATGAACTGCGCGAAATATCGCGATATGCTTACAGACGCTTCTATATTAACCCCAAAAGGATACTGAGTCTTCTGAGACTCGCTATCAAACGTCCAAAGGTTTTTTCACTAAAAAGAATTTTAGGATTGTTTCTGGTTAAGATTTTACTGAATAAGCGCAGCACTGTTTAACTAAAGCATGTACTATCTTTCCTGTAAATAGTTTTGGGAAATACTTTTTTTAAAATAAATCAATGTCTCTCATTTTGCTATAAAAGAAAATAATTTATCCGGAAATAAATCCCATTTCCTGAAGAAATTTATACCAAGCCTGACCGCGGAGTTTATCGAACACCAGCCAGTGTCCGCCGGTGCGGTAATGGCAGCGTGATAATTCCCATCGTCGCTCCAACTGTTCAACCAGATCGAACGGGCACAATTTGTCTCCGCGCGAAGCCACCACTAGAATATTATCAGTTGGTATCTGCGGCCGGAGATTTAAAGGTGAGTGAAAATCGGCGGCATTATGGGCCTGCGCTAGCCAGGTAAGATCGAAGGGCGCGCGCTTATAAAACATATCCGGAGACAAAGGACGCAGAAAGCTAATGGCAGGAACCATCATGGCGACAAATTTAGGTTCGTGGCGCAGACAGGCATACACCCCCGCGATATATCCCCCCAAACTGGCCCCTACCATACCCACATCGGTAACACCTAGTTGATTGAGAATATAAAAGGAATTGTCAAGATCATAAACGCTGTGAGCGACACATTCATTAGTAAAGGCCGAATCTCCAAGGGTTAGATAAACGCGGCGCGCTGCGCGCAGACCAGATATCCTTTTCCAGTGGAAGGGATGTATGCACAGAGCCACGTCAAGCCCCATGGAAAAGAGCTTGCGAATTTTGAACATACGCTCGGCTTCGCGCGGGGCGCCCATCATAAAGCCATGCACACACAGAACTGTCTTGCGGGGCGTATCACCATGCGTCCAGCGGATTAAATATCCCTTGCGATTTTCGAGATAGCTCAGGTAACGCTGACGCACAAAAGGATTCCGGGGCTCATAGGAACTGGGAAAAGAAATCACCTGATAAAAACCACTTCGATAAGGAACTTGGGTTTCAATACGGTAGATGGGCGCATGAGCAGGCAGACCAAAAAAAGTCGTTGGATTATTAACGTAGCCCTGTTCATGATAAAATGCTATCTCGCGCGCGTAAGCTTGCCAATCAATGTCGCGTCGAGCCTGAAGATAAGCGATCAGTCTGCCGGGCGCGAGAAACATTTCATCCACAATACTGCCGATAATGTCTAATCCAATATTTTT
>JAPLJP010000025.1 GCA_026388535.1 Deltaproteobacteria bacterium
TGGGTCATGAATCCTTATGACGAGTATGGTGTGGAAGAAGCTCTGAAGCTGAAAGAGAAAAACGGCGGAGACGTAACAATTATTTCCGTGGGACCGGCGCGGTCAATGGAAACAATCAGAACCGCTCTGGCTATGGGCGCAGATAAAGGCATTCATATCTGCGATGCAGCTCTGGATAACGCCGACGCTTTTGTAACGGCGTCAGCACTGGCCGCTGCTATCAAAGGATTGCCCCATGACATTATCTTCTGCGGACAACGTGCCATTGACGATGATTCCGGCCAAGTCGGAGCAATGCTGGCCGAGCTTCTGGGAATCCCCCAGCTGACTCTGGTCACCAAACTGGATTTCGCCGGTTCTTCCGTGAAAGTAATCAAACCGATTGAAGGAGCTCAGCTCTCAGTAGAAACCAGCTTACCCTGCGTGGTAACGGCGCAGAAAGGTCTCAACGAACCCCGCTACGCGTCGCTTCCCGGCATTATGAAAGCTAAGAAGAAACCAGTGGATGTCAAAAACGCGGCGGCTTTGGGAATTGCCACAGATGTGAAAGCCAAAGTAGCCAAAGTTGTTCCGCCTCCCGCCAGAGCGGCAGGAAAAATAATCTGCGGTGATGATGCAGCGCAGAAAGCGGCGGAATTGGCCCGGTGTCTCAGGGAAGAAGCTAAAGCAATTTAATTTTAAAGCGGAGGAATTGAAAAATGGCAAAAGGAATATTTGTAATTGCGGAACAAAGAGACGGCGCCCTGCGTAAAGTAAGTTTTGAGCTTGCTTCCGCGGCCAGAAAACTGGCTGATCAGACGGGAGATGAAGTCAGCGCCATTCTACTTGGTTCTGGTGTAGAAAGTATGGCTGCCGGATTGGGTAAATTCGGTGTAGATAAAGTTTTTGTAGGCGACAACGCCGCTTTGGAACCCTATGTGACCGAAGCGCATGCTCAGGTCGTCGCCAAGATATTAAAGGATAATGATGCGGCAATCGCACTGTTTGGCGCTTCCGTTCAGGGCAAGGATCTTTCCGCTCGCGTGGCCGCCAAACTGGCCGGTGGTCTGGCTACAGACTGCACGGATGTAAAGATTGACGGAGGCAAATTGGTTGCCGTTCGTCCGATGTATGCCGGCAAGTGCTTCGGCGAAGTGGTTTTCAATACCACCCCGGCAATGGCATCGCTTCGTCCCAACGTGTTTGCGGCCGTGGAAAACGCCAAAGCCGCCGCGGTGACCAAGGTTGATGTGGCTGTTGATGCACAAAAGAGCAAGATTCTGGAAGTGCAGAAAGACACCAGCGGCAAGGTTGACTTGACCGAAGCTAATATCATTGTATCCGGCGGACGCGGTATGAAGGGTCCGGATGAATACAAGATTCTGGAAGAACTGGCTGATGTGCTCAAAGGCACGGTCGGCGCTTCCCGCGCGGCTGTTGATGCCGGATGGCGTCCGCAGAAAGATCAGGTTGGACAGACAGGAAAAGTTGTCTCTCCCAATCTGTACATCGCCTGTGGTATTTCCGGCGCTATTCAGCATCTGGCGGGCATGAGCTCATCCAAATGCATCGTGGCTATTAATAAGGATGCGGAAGCTCCCATCTTTACCAAAGCAGATTTTGGCGTCGTGGATGATCTTTTCAAGGTTGTTCCCGAACTGACCAATGCCTGCAAGAAATTGATGGCCTAAGATTTTAAAGTTGTAAGAAAAATTATAAGCTTCCGGTGACGGCGGATAAATTGACCGTTACCGGAAGCTGAATATAAACAAATTAACAGTCAGGAATTTGCGTTAAAAAGTTTTATATTCAAGTCAATAAAGACTTGGGGGGGAAAATTAAGTTAAAAGCATAAAAAAACCCTCAATATTTCGGAGGATAAATGGAACACAATATTAGCCCTATTGGAATAGGAAATGAAGGTCGTCAGGTTTTCTGGAACGCTAACTGGAACGATTTTAGTTTTGAGCCGTTCCTCTTTCTTTTTACTGCCATAGCCATGGCCATATTTGCCTACGGTGTTTACCGCCGCTGGAAGCTTTGGAAAGCTATGGGCAAGGATGAAATCCGCTGGGATCAGCTTCCCCTGAGAATCAAATCGTTGATCATGAACGGCTTGTTGCAAGTTAAAACATGGAGGGATGCTTACCCGGGAATTATGCACGGGTTAATCTTCTTCGGTTTCTTTGTTTTAATTTTTGGAGCCGCTTTTGATGCGGGAGAATTCCATGTTACAGAACCTTTGTTTGGCTGGGCTTTCTTGCGCGGTGCCTTTTACCTTAATTTTTCCTTCTTGATGGATTTGTTCGGTCTGCTTGTTTTAATCGGAGTGCTCATGGCAGCGTTTCGCCGATACATTCAAAAACCGGATCGTCTCGGTTATAAAGGAACCCCTGATAATACCGCTGATGACGCCATCGCTCTGTTACTGATTGGCAGTATAATTGTCACCGGTTTCATCATTGAAGCTCTGCGCATTTACGCCACCAAGGATCCTGCCACAGGTTATGCGATGTGGGAGACTAGTTCGTTTGTGGGTTGGGCTCTTGCCTCAGCATTTGCCGGCATGGATGTGGAAACTGCGAAAACTCTGCACAAGATTAGCTGGTGGACACATACTTTTATCGCTCTCGGTTTCATCGCTTACAGTCCGTATTCAAGATTGTTGCATATCATCACGACACCGGCCAATCACTTCCTGATGTCTTTGAAACCGACCGGATATATAGAGCCGATTCGTGATTTTGACACAGCGGAATCTTTCGGCGTATCCAAATTGGAAGAATTTACCTGGAAACAGATTTTTGATGCCGACGCCTGCACGAAGTGCGGACGTTGTCAGGATGGTTGCCCGGCTTATCTTTCCGGCAAGCATTTATCTCCCAAGAAGCTGGTTCAGGATATCAAGACATTCTGGCTGGAAAAAGCACCGCTGGCAGCGGCCAAGGCTGTTGTTCCCGCTGCGGAAGGTACTGAAGGCGCGGAAGCGGTTGCACCCCCAGTTGAAGCTGCGGAAGGCGCGGCTCCGGAAAAAGCACTGTTGGGCGATGTCGTTAGCATGCATGAACTGTGGGATTGCACCAATTGTATGTATTGTATGGAAAATTGCTCATCTTCCATTGAACATGTGCCAAAGATTATCGATATGCGCCGCTATAAAGTTCTGACCGAAGCGGATTTCGCTCCGGAACTGCAGTTGACTTATCGTAATATGGAAAATAATTCCAACCCCTGGGGTATCGGAGCTCATATGCGCGGCGATTGGGCTAAAGAGCTGGGTGTAAAAACTTTGTCTGAAGATCCCAACGTGGAATACCTCTTTTATGTCGGCTGTTCTGGATCTTTTGATGACCGCGGCAAGAAAATTTCCGTTGCCTTTGCGAAAATTCTGCAGGCGGCTGGTGTCAGCTTCGGTATCTTAGGTACGGAAGAAGGCTGTTGCGGTGATTCCGCTATGCGCGGCGGTAACGAATATCTCTTCCAGTCACAGGCACAGGCCAATATCGAGATCATGAACGGCTATGGCGTGAAAAAGATTATCGCTATTTGTCCGCACGGTTATAACTGCATAAAGAAAGATTACCCCAACTTTGGCGGCAATTATGAAGTTTATCATCACACGGAAATTATCGCCGATTTAATTGAGAAGGGTAAGATTAAACTTTCCAAGTCGCTGGATGGAATATTCACTTATCATGATTCCTGCTTCCTTGGTCGTTACAACGATGTTTATGCTCAGCCACGCAGTATTTTGAACGCTATTCCCGGTATGCAGCTTGCGGAAATGGAAAGAAATCTGTCCAAGAGTTTCTGCTGCGGAGCCGGTGGAGGCAGAATGTGGATGGAAGAAGATGTCGGAGATCGCATCAATAATATGCGTACTGACCAGGCTATAGCAACGAACGCCGGCACGGTGGCTGTGGGTTGTCCTTTCTGTCTGACAATGATTTCGGACGGAATAAAAGACAGACAGCAAACGGAAAAGATGGTCGCGCTGGATATTGCTGAAATCGTTGTCAAGGCAATGGGGATGGAAGAAACAAAAGCTCCCGTTGATACTTGCGCGACTTAAGCGATTTATTTACATAATCAATGATTTTATAAAGCCCGGCCTGAATTAAGGCCGGGCTTTTTTAATGAGACTTACTGAAAACGAATGAAGTGAAGTTTGAAGTATTAGTCGAATTATCCCACGTGCGAAGCTAAGTGGGATTATGCAGCCTGTTGCGAAATATTGCCAAAGCTTGCTTTGAGGTTCATACTCGTGATTATGAGCAGGCAAAAATGTGTTTTAATTTCACCGGCGGCAGGGTATAATATTACAAGAAAAAAATGATAAAGGGAGGACGGTAAACTATGGCGACAAATATAGGTTATGAGAGTAAACCCTGGTTGAAATCTTACGAAAAAGGAGTTCCGGAGAGCATCAATTATGAAGAGTTTAGCATGCCGGACTATCTTGAAAAATCGGCAAAAGATTTTCCTGATGATACGGCCATGGTGTTTGTTGGCTATAAGATGACATATAGCCAATTCAAAGACCAAGTGGATCGTTTCGCTACCTGTCTCACGGATTTCGGCATAAAGAAAGGGGATGCCGTATCGATTCTCCTGCCGAACTCTATTCCCTGTGTTGTCGCCTATTATTCTATTCTGAAGATAGGCGCCATTGTTGTCATGAATAATCCTCTCTATTCGGATCCGGAATTGGAGCATCAGTTCACAGATTCCGATTCCAAAGTTCTCATTACTCTTGACGCCCTCGGCAATCGCATGATAAATCTGCGGCCCAAGACGAAGATCAAGCAGATAGTTTACATGGGTATCGGCGATTTCCTGAATCCGATTAAAAGGTTTCTCGGGAAGAAATTGAAGAAATTTCCCTTCGCTGATGTGAAGGCGGCACCCGATGTCTATCGCTGGATGGACTGCATCGCCAAATACCAGCCCAACCCGCCGAAAGTAAAACTCACCTTCGACGATATCGCCATGTACCAGTATACCGGCGGAACCACGGGCGTCTCCAAGGGGGTTATCCTGACCCATGGAAATCTCAGCAAGCAGGTTCAGCAGATTGCTGCCTGGTTTCCGACCTTCCAAAGGGGAGGAAAGCAATCAATGCTGGGCGCCCTGCCTTATTTTCATGTCTTTGGACTATCTACGACCATGAATAACTGCGTTCGTTATGGGTGGAATCAGATTCTTATTCCCAGACCGCAGCCCCAACCTCTGCTGGAGGCGATCAGGGAATACAAACCGACCTTTACGCCTCTGGTTCCAACCATGTATATTGGTATGCTGAACCATCCCGATTTGAAGAAAACAGACATGAGTGTTATCAAGGGTGCTTTTTCCGGAAGCGCGCCGCTGCCCGTCGAAATCATACAACAGTTTCAAAAACTCACAGGGACTTTTATTTCCGAGGGTTTCGGCATGACGGAAACCTGTCCCGTGACACACATGAATCCATTTAACGGAAAACAGAAGGTCGGCAGTGTCGGCCTTCCCTGCTCCGATACTCTAGCCCGGATCGTCGATCTCGATAACGGCGTAACGGATATGCCCATCGGCCAACCGGGAGAACTGATCGTCAAGGGGCCGCAGGTTATGAGGGGCTATAAGGGAATGCCTGAAGAAACGGCCAACGTTTTAAAAGACGGATGGATGTATACGGGAGACATAGCCACTATGGATGAGGAGGGATATTTTTATATCGTTGATCGTAAGAAAGATATGATTATCAGCGGAGGCTACAACGTCTACCCCCGTGATATAGATGAGGTCTATTATGGCAACCCCAAAGTGGAAGAGGCCTGCTCCATCGGCATTCCCGATGCAACGCGCGGTGAAAACGTGAAACTCTTTGTTGTACTCAAGGAAGGCCAGACGGCTACGGCAAAAGAGATGATAGAGTATGGCAAAGCACATCTTGCGGCCTACAAGTTGCCGTCAGAAGTCGAGTTCCGCAAGGAACTGCCCAAGACCAACGTGGGTAAAATATTGCGCAAAGAATTGCGGGCTGAAGAATTAAAGAAAAGAAAAGGTTAATCAATCTTGAGAATGGAGACGCTTTAAGTGGCGTCTCCATTTTTTTTACGAAGGAAGGAAACAATGGAATACAAAAATATTCTTTTTAGCGTTGAAGAAGAAATCGCGACAATAACATTTAACAGACCTAAAGTTTTAAACGCCATGAATTATGAGGTGCTGACAGAAATTCTTGATGCGGCAACAATCTGTGAGAAGGACGATAAAATAAAAGCACTGATATTAACCGGCGCGGGAGAGAAAGCTTTCGTCGCCGGCGCGGATATTTCGCAGATGCAAGATTCCACATCCGTGGAAATTCTCCCATTAATGGAGCTGGGTCATCGTACTTTACGGCTTATCGAAACCATGCCCAAACCGTCTATAGCCGCCGTCAACGGCTTCGCGCTGGGAGGCGGAACGGAAATCGCGCTCGCCTGCGATGTCCGGTTTGCGTCAGAAAAAGCTGTTTTCGGACAGCCGGAAATTTTAATCGGTCTTATTCCCGGTTGGGGCGGCACACAGCGTCTGCCCAGGCTTGTCGGAATGGGGATAGCTAAGGAAATGATTTTAGGTGGCGGTCAAATTAACGCCCAGCGGGCTTATGAAATAGGACTGGTCAACAAAGTTTTCGCGCCGGAAAATCTTCTGGAAGAATCCCGAAAATTTGCTTTGAAGCTAGCCAAGCTTCCTCCTTTTGCCCTGAAGATGGCCAAGAACGCAATTAATTACGGTTATGATTTATCGCTGGATAACGCCAACAAGCTGGAAATAGGCTGTATTGCGCAGTGTTTCAGCACTCAGGATCAGAAAGAAGGCATGAAGGCGTTTCTGGAAAAGAGAAAACCGACATTTACAGGAAAATAAAAGTTCAAGGTTCAACGTTCAAAGATATTTTTTAAACCTGGAACGTAGAACTAAGTTTATGACTTCCCGGTGGACACAATTTCTATCAATGACGGATCATACTCTTGGGGTTTCTCATACCCCAGAAGATTCAGGAGAGTCGCCGCAATATTGGATAGACCTTTTTCTTTGATATCCGCCATCCGGTATTCCCCCTGATACAGGGGATCATAGATTATAAAAGGGACAGGATTCAGGGAATGCGCGGTCTTTACTGATTTTGCGCACCTTTTGTCTATAGTGAACATCTCATCCGCGTTGCCATGGTCCGCTGTGACAACGGCAATGCCTCTTATCTCCTTTATGACAGTCAGCAGTTCTCCAACGCATTTATCCACGGTCTCCACCGCAATAATGGCTGCATCCATCTGACCAGTATGGCCGACCATGTCACCGTTCGGGAAATTGAGCCTTCCGAATCTGTAATTGCCGCTTTTTAGCAGGTCTATAACCGTATCCGTTATCTCTTTGGCCTTCATCTGAGGGGCGCGGTCAAACTCGATCCTGTCGGAAGGTATCTCCACATATTTTTCCAGTGATTCATCGATATACCCGGAACGGTTACCATTCCAGAAATAAGTAACATGGCCGAACTTCTGGGTCTCGGATACGGCAAATGTTTTTACCTTTTCCGCGCAGAGGTATTCGCTGACAGTACGATCAATAGCCGGAGGCTGCACAAGAAAATGGGGCGGAATATGGGCATCCCCGTCATACTCCATCATGCCCGCATAAAATATATCCGGAAGAGGTCCCCTGTCGAATTCAGTGAATTCCTTCTCGGTGAATGCCCTTGATATCTCAATGGCGCGGTCACCTCGGAAATTGAAAAAGATCACGGCATCCCCATCTTCGATCGTCCCATTGGGCCTGCCCGAATCATCGGTGATGACAAATGCAGGCAGATACTGATCAGTTGCTTTCGGATCTTCTTCGTAAAAGGTTTTCACCGCATCGGAAGCGGATTGGAACTTCCTGCCCTTTCCCAAAACATGAGCCTCCCATCCCCTTTTAACGATATTCCAGTCGGCATTGTACCTGTCCATGGTTACCTTCATGCGTCCGCCTCCTGAGGCGATGGCGTAATCCAGACCTTTTGTCTCCGAGATCTTTTTCAGTTTTTCCTCTGTAGGAATAATATAATCAAGTGCCGTCCTCTCCCCCACATCTCTTCCATCAAGAAGGGCATGGACCATGACTCTTTTTAAATTAAGTTCAGCGCATTTGTCGATCATTATGAATAACTGCTCAATATGTGAGTGGACATTCCCGTCTGAAAGCAACCCTATGAAATGAATCGTCCCGCCATTTTGGGAACGCTTTACTATATTGTCCCAGACCCCGGATTGAAAGATACTTTCCGTTTTGAGCGCCGCGTTTACAAGACGGGCACCCTGATCAAATATCCTGCCGGCTCCCATGGCATTGTGTCCTACTTCGCTGTTGCCCATATCGTCATCTGAGGGTAGCCCGACTGCCATACCGTGGGCATTCAGTTGCGTGTATAGATCAGATTGGAATAACTTATCAAGGTTGGGTGTATCGGCCCTGTAGACGGCATTCTTTTCATCTGCTTTTCCTATGCCTACGCCGTCCATGATTATCAACAAAAGTGGACCTTTCCGGCCATGAAATGATTTTAATTTATTGAGATTCAATGACATTGATATGCTCCGTGATTTCTTTATAGATAAAAGTTGATATCCAGTCAAGAAAAGAGATGTCAAGGTAAAATAATCACTATATGATATAAAATCATTTTAATTCAGATACAAAAATATATGAGCGGGAAGAAACAAAAAAGGGTGGAAAGAATCCACCCTTTTTTATCTGGACTAAATTGTTTTAAACGCTTTCCAGTATCATGGACATACCCTGCCCGCCGCCGATACAAAGCGAAGCAAGGCCGCGTTTCAAATTTTTCTTTTTCATCTGCATGGCCAGGGTGTAGGTAATGCGGGCTCCCGAACAACCGATGGGATGACCAATGGAAACCGCTCCGCCGTTGAGATTGCATTTTTCTACATCAACTTCCAGCTCTTTCATACAGGCCAACGCCTGCGAGGCAAAGGCTTCATTGAGTTCAAAAAGGTCAATATCTTTTACGGTCAGATTCAGTTTTTTGAAAAGTTTGCGTGTTGCCGGAATTGGTCCCAGACCCATATAAGCCGGATCAACTCCGCCGCTGGCAAACCCGCTGATTCTGGCCAGAGGTTGCAGTTTGAGCTCTTTGGCTTTTTCGGCGCTCATGACAACCACTGCCGCGGCGCCGTCGTTAATGCCGGAAGCGTTTCCCGCCGTTACCGTGCCGTCTTTTTTGAAAACAGTAGCCAGCTTGCTCATCTTTTCCATTGATGTATCCATTGGACGTTCATCAACTTTAAAGATTTTTGGATCGCCCTTTCTCTGCGGAATAATTACAGGAACGATTTCATCGGCCACCGCGCCGGAGGCGTTTGCCGCTCTCGCTCTCTGATGGCTTCTTAAAGCAAATTCATCTTGCTGCTGGCGGGAAATTTTGTAGAGAGCCGCGATATTTTCGGCGGTTACGCCCATGTGATAACCGTTGAAAATTTCATAGAGGCCGTCATAAACCATTAAATCGGTAATCTGGGAGTGGGGCATGCTCATGCGGTATCCCCAACGGGCTTGTGGAACTGCAAAAGGAGCGTTGCTCATCACTTCCATTCCGCCGGCGACGATAATATCAGCATTGCCGGACTGAATGGCCTGCGTGGCCAGAGCAATCGCTTTCATTCCCGAAGCACATACTTTGTTGACTGTATAAGCGTTGGTTTCCTCCGGCATTCCGGCATAAATACAGGCCTGACGGGCGGAGTTTTGCCCCAGCCCTCCCTGTAAAACATTGCCCATGATAACCTCGTCAACGTAAACAGGTTTTAAGGATTCATTATAATCATAATATTTTTTGTTTATTTCCGTTATTTCAAAATTGCCCAAGGCATCAGGACGGCAGCTTTTCGAAAAAGCATCAATTGACGGCCTAAGACCGGCACGCTTAAGAGCTTCTTTAAGAACCAGAGCCCCTATATCAACGGTTTTTACGTCTTTTAACGAGCCGCCGAATTCGCCTACTGCTGTTCGGGCGCCGCTTACAATTACGACTTCTTTCATTTTTAACTCCTTTCCAATCTTAATAAATATTTTTTAAGCCACTTTTTCTCACGCTGGTGAGTATGGGCATTTCTTTCAAGAAAACCTGATTATAAGTAAATTGAGCATGGATTCTCAAATTGTAAAGCCGGCTTAAAAACTGGCTGATTCTTTCGGTAAGAAATCTAAATAAATGGTTAAAAAGACCTCCGCGAAACTTGAAATTCATTTAGCATAATTTCTAATAAAATGCATCAAACAGGTTTACGGGCTATGAGCCACATGTTGTCGCTGGTAGGGAAGCGGTCCCAGATGTTGAACCGGACAATCTGGAATCCTGTGTCTGTTACGATTCTGGCAAGAGTTTCCGGCGTAAAGTAATTGACATGATCCGGATAACGGAAACCACACCATTTTTTACCCATGACCATTCGATTAAGACAACCGTAATTAGGCACTTTTATAATAAGAAAAGCACCAGGCTTCAATATAGGAAGGGTTTTTTGAAGAACTTCACGGGGCGCGGATTCATGTTCAAGATAGGCCGCCATAATTGCGGCGATGAAGAAATCTTTTTCAAAAGTATCCAGCCCCAAAAGGGCGTTGCCGCAAAAAACGCGGCCTCCCCGGGATGCGGCTATTTTTTGAGCCATTCCGGAAAGTTGTTTTGATACCTCAATTCCGGAGGGAATATATTTCTTGTCGAGTCTGGCCATTACCTCTCCGCCTCCGCATCCTATATCGATTACCGGCCCCGCGGATAAGTATTGTTTGGCCACGTCAATAAGCTTGTCCCGGCGAATGAACCTTTCCTTGTAGCGTTTGATGGCCCTTATGCCCCGCCGCAGGGCTGAATCCTTTTTTTTCTTCTCTTCGTCAACCTGATGTGATGTTTTTTCCCAGGCGTAATTTTCCTCGAGATCCTCGTAGGCCGGAGGGTTTTCCAAGTATAGGACAAGCTTATTTTATAAAATGTCTTTTTGACGCGTAACTATTTATTAGGATAGGAGTTATTTCTGCTTGCCTGTGCGGTGTTTTTAACTTATAATTCAACCAGTTCACTAATCAATATTGGTAATAAGATTTAAAAGAAATTTTAAGGAGGAAAAAATGAAAAAAATAATTTCCGTCGTTTTTCTTGTTTTGTTTTGTAGTGCTTTTGTATCTTACGCGGCTGAGTTAAAAGTGGGGGACAAAGCAGGTGATTTCAAACTGAGTGCTGCGCTTGATGATAAGGAATATAGTCTCAGTTCGCCGGAATTCGCAGGCAAAGCCGTTTATATAGTATATGCCAGCACGAGCTCAGCAGATGATAATGATCATGTGTCTGATGCACTGGAAGCCAACAATGATGTGCAACGTCTGAAAAGTGAAAAGAAATATGTTGGATTGGGTATAGGAAACCAGAAGGATAGTCCGGTGCCTAATTTCATTATTAAGCAGGTAGCAAAAAGCAAGCAGAAGAAGACCGGTGCCATCATATTGCTAGATCCGGATTTTACAATTGGCAATCTTTGGGGGGTTCCGCACAAAATCGCTACATCAATCCTAATTGATAAGCAGCGAGTTGTTCGTTACATTTATTCAGGTAAAACTCCGGCGGAGAATATTCCCAAAATTGTCGATTTAATAAAGAAATATTCTGAGTAAAGTGCTTGTTAATTAGCAATTACCCCCTCGATTTCCCAAATAGGATTCGAGGGGGATATTTTAATGACACTCGCTGAGAGCGAGCAAAGCGAAGCTCGAAGCGCAAGTGGAATTATCCCCGAAGCGCAGCGAAGAGGGATTGACACTCGTTGGTAATGAGATCCAATATGGAGAAAACGGGGATGGCAGTTATTATTGATGGAAATAAAATAGCACAGGATATTCGCAATGAGGTGCGCCAGAGCGCGCTTGAACTAAAGGAGCGAAAAGGGATTATCCCCGGTCTAGCTGTTGTGCTCGTCGGCGAAGACCCGGCTTCGCAGGTATATGTGGGAAGAAAAGCAAAGGCTTGCGCGGAAGTTGGTTTTCTCTCCCGAGAGTATAAGCTTCCCGCTGATACGAGTGAAGAAAAACTGCTTAGCATTATTCGAAAATTGAATGATGATAAACTTATTCATGGCATTTTAGTACAGCTTCCTCTGCCCAAACATATTTCTACTGAAAAAATCATTGCCGCTATTGATCCGAGAAAAGACGTGGATGGGTTTCATCCTTATAATGTGGGTGGTCTTGTAACCGGTTCGCCTTTGTTTGTTCCCTGCACGCCACAGGGGATAATGGAATTGATTGTCCGCACAGGTATCGAACTGAAAGGTAAAGAAGCCGTTGTGGTCGGACGCAGCAATATCGTAGGAAAGCCAATTGCTCTGTTGCTTTTGGCCCAACATGCCACAGTTACTATTTGTCATTCACGAACAAAGGATTTACCCGCTGTCATACGCCGGGCTGATATTCTAATCGCGGCTGTTGGTAAAGAGCATATGATTAAAGCGGATATGGTTAAAGATGGTGTAATAGTAATTGATGTTGGTGTAAATCGTCTGAAAAACGGTAAGCTAGCAGGCGATGTCGCTTTTGACGAGGTTGCCGCTAAAGCATCGTTTATCACACCTGTTCCCGGCGGCGTCGGGCCTATGACTATTGCCATGTTAATGAAAAATACGCTGAACGCGGCCACTATGAAAGTTTAATTTTTTAGAGGGGCTATTTTCCAAGCAAAGCTGCTTTATCCTGTATCACCATAATTTTTCAAAGTCGCTCTTTTGATAAGATTTATTCACATCATCAAAATAACTCGTCCGACTGTTTGTCTTAAAGTGATTTACCAATTGTTTGTTGAATAACCTAAAGAAGAAGGCTAAAGGCGTTAGAATTATAAAAAATATTAACGTCAGGATAATTTTGGAGTTGAATGTTCCCAGCGCGCGTCCGAACTTCATCCAGTATTTGGCAATGCCTGTAGTTATTCTGCTTTCGAACAAACCGCCGATGGAAAGAAAGAGCACAATCCACAAAAACCAAGTGATGTTGAATATCAAAAACGCGATCAGACACGCCGCCGCCAGAACAATTATCGTATTTAGAGTTTCCCGTTTGTCCATCTTCATCCTAAAATAGCGTGTAAATAAAATGTGAAAAGTCAATCAAGGCTGTATTGCTGCCTCCAGTTAATTTCTTCTTTCCAACCGGGCTGATTTTTCTTATCAAAAACATAATTTCCCACAATCAAATAATCCATATCTGTTCTCATGAAACATTTGTACGCGTCTTCAGGCGTGCAGACTATAGGCTCGCCGCGCACATTAAAGCTCGTATTGATTATCGCGCCGCAGCCGGTCTTTTGCTTAAACGCGTTGATAAGTTTTGCATATCGGGGATTAGTCTCCGGGTCAACTGTCTGCACCCTTGCCGAATAATCCAGATGAGTTACGGCAGGAATATCCGACCGCAGATAATATAGTTTTTCACGGATTGACATGCGATGATAGTCTTCCGGCAAAGGTATTCTTCTTTTTTTATTTACTTGCGCGATCAACAGCATGTATGGCGACGAGGTCTTGATGTCAAAATAATCTTCTCTGTCTTCATTCAAGACAGAAGGCGCGAACGGACGGAAACTCTCCCTGAATTTTATTTTTACGTTGAGACGCTTTTGCATATCCTTATTTCTCGCGTCGCCTAATATGCTCCTGTTGCCGAGCGCTCTCGGGCCCCATTCCATGCGTCCCTGGAACCAGCCGACAACTTTCCCGCAGGCGAGATAATCAGCAACGGACGAACACAAATCATCGAAATTTTCATAGTAACAAAATGGCGCTTTGTAACTCTCTGCCATTGTTTTTATTTCCATATCGGAATATTCGGGGCCAAGAAAAGATCCCTTCATCTGGTCTGTATTCCCGTATATTTTCTTATCATTTCCGTAATACATGTGGTGAGCCGCAAAGGCCGCGCCGAGAGCGCCGCCGGCATCACCCGCCGCCGGCTGAATCCAGATGCCGTCAAAAAGGTTTTGCCCTAGGAGCTTGCCATTGGCGACACAATTAAGGGCAACGCCGCCGGACAGGCACAGGAATTTCGCCGCCGTAATGGTTTTCGCGGTTTTTGCCATCCTGAAAACGATTTCTTCGGTAATTTGCTGAATGGCCAACGCGAGATCTGCGTGGCGCTGTTCGAGTTCTGATTCTGGTTTACGGCAGGGAAATCCGAAAAGCTTTTCCCATTTTTCATCTTTAACCATTCTGATGCCCGTCGCGTAATCAAAATACTCCTGATTCATCCAGATGGAACCATCTTCCTTCATATCTATAAGATGATTCGTAATTATATTTTTGAAATTTCTTACCTGTGCGGAATCGGGGTTGCCGTAGGGAGAAAGACCCATAAGCTTGTACTCTCCCGAATTGACCTTAAATCCGAGATAGTAGGTAAACGCGGAATATAATAACCCTGCAGAATGCGGAAACTTCATTTCCTTTAATATCTCTATGTCATGTCCTTTGCCTTTGCCGATGGTGGCCGTTGCCCACTCCCCAACGCCGTCAATGGTCACAATGGCGGATTCTGAATAGGGGGAAGGGAAAAAGGCGCTGGCCGCGTGGGCAAGATGATGGTCAGTAAAAAGAAGCTTGGTTCTCTTACGATTGAAGGGACCTATTTTACTCATCTCATCTTTTATGAGCTTCTTCAGCATTAATTTTTCTTTAATCCAAATCGGCATGGCGGAAAGATATGATTTGAATCCTCGGGGAGCAAAGGCATAGTAGGTCTCCAGCAAGCGTTCGAATTTCAGGAAGGGTTTGTCATAAAAGGCGACTGCGTCCAGTTCATCAATTGATACCCCTCCGTACTCCAGACAGAACCGAGCGGCGTTTACAGGAAAGGAAGAATCATGTTTCTTTCTGGAAAATCTCTCTTCCTGAGCAGCGGCAACTATATCGCCGTCCACCAGCAGCGCTGCGGCCGAGTCATGATAAAAAGCCGATATTCCCAAAATCTTCATATAATCACACAAGCAAAAGAATGGAGGCGAATAAATATTCTTTTGTTAATATATATTTTTTTCAGAAATTACACCAAATTATTTTCCGTAGTTAATTTTGAATGACTTTCGGCAGCCAACTTCTCCGAATATATCCCGACTGTTCCCAGCGTCGTCAGTCCCAGTAATAGTTTCCTGTTGATGAAAAATATTCTGGACGCGTCTTTAAAAAATAGGTAGAACAATTAAAATTAATTACTATAATGGTTATAATTAATGAAAAATGTCTCCAAATTAAAAAACGATAGCGAGATCAATAATCTTACAAAGAAGAAGATCAGGAAAAAAGCCATTGAGTTGCGTAATCAAGGCCTGCTTTATGACGTGCAAAATGAAAAAAGGCCATGAATGCCATGGCTTGGATATAGCAGAAGCGGCCAATAATCCGTGCGATAGGTTTAAACAAAAAAATATTAAATTTCAAATATGTAATATTGAGGCAGATTCACTTCCGTATCCTGACGGTTTTTTTGATGCCGCCCTCTGCTGTCAGGTCCTTGAACATTTTACACATTCTCATCTCTGGGCCATACAGGAGCTTTATAGAGTATTGAGGAAAGGCGGAATTATCGAAATAGATGTACCCAATGTTGTCTGCTTAAGGAATAGAAGCCGAATATTGAGAGGTAAGAATATTACCTGGGATTACGAAAAACATTATCTTCTGGAAAAACCAATTCTATATAAGGGCCTCTCATTTTATCCCAATCGCCATAACCGTGAGTTTACAAAAAACGAACTCGAGTTGTTACTTGAGGCTGGCTGTTTTAAGAAAATACGTGTAAGTTATTTGAAATCTCGAAGGTATCGAGTTGGCTTGGAAAGGATTATGGGTATTGGTTCAGCAATAAGAGATTCAATAGGATCTCTTAGAAAATCTCTTATCGCTTTTGCTGTAAAAGAATAATTAAATTCGATACAGATGGTTTGACATTAAAAAATTGTCAGATATTTACTAAGGGCTAAAATGATTCACAAGGCCATTATTTATATGCGTAAATTTGTAAGCGTCGCCCTGGGATTTTCTATTCCGGTATCGACAGCCTTAAACAGTATCTTTCTGATATTAACTATACCGCTCTGGTTTTTAGACAGTAATTACAAAAATAAGATATCTATTATTAAAGATAATAAATATATCTGGGCTATATTCATATTGATAGGATTATATTTTATAGGCTTATTTTATGGTGAGGCCAGTACAAAAGAAGCATTAAATGAATTTGCCGGTATGGCAAGCTTACTATTAATTCCCATTATGATTCCATTTTTTAGAGATGAAAAGTTGCGAAACGCTGCGCTTAATCTTTTTTTGTTGACAATGACCATTACTCTATTTCTTTCGTATTTGATGTGGTTTGATTTATTGCCAAAGCATGAAATTTTTAAAGGAACTAAAAATGATGCAACTGTCTTTTTCCATCACATAACCCAAAATTTGCTAATGGCTTTCAGCTCGTTTCTCTTTGCTGTTCGTGTGCGCCAGAGTGCCAGCTGGGAGAAAAAATTATTATATATCGGCTTGACGATATTGGCCGTGTTTAATGTTACGATAATGGTTGGTGGAAAGACTGGATACGTGGTTTTGATTGCCTTAACTTTTTATTTTTTCCTTAGCTGGTTAAGGTGGAAGGGATTTTTTGTGGCTCTTTTTGTAATTGTCATCTTAGGGATATTAACTTATATAATTCCGTCCAGTTCAATGCATCAAGGTGTTAAACAATTTTTTGTGGATGTGACGAAAATAAATATTAAGGATCAAAACTCACAAGAAATAACAGAAACTTCTACAGTACAAAGAATGATTTTCTATAAAAATACTACGAAAATAATTTCTGAACATTCCATACTGGGCGTTGGCACCGGCGGTTATCCGAAAGCGTATTCCAGATTAGTAACAGACGCGAAAATGCTCAGCACCACTAATCCTCATAATGAGTACCTTATGGTAACATCACAATTAGGCATCATAGGTCTTTGCGCTTTCTTATATCTTTTTCTGATGCAGTGGAATTCAGCGTCTGGTCTATTCTCCACATTTGATAAGATAATAGCCCGTGGCCTTGTGTTAACAATTTTATCAGCAAGTATGGTTACATCGACAATGATGGATTTTACCGAGAGAACATTCTATATATGGATGAGCGCTCTTTTATTTGGAGGATACACATCTTTTAAGAGCAGTGAGGGTCATAATGAGATTATCAGTAATAATAATAGCGAAAAATGAAGAAAAGAATATCAGGATTTGCCTTGATTCCATCGCCTGGGTTGATGAAATCATTGTTGTTGATTCCGGCAGCACTGATGCAACTGTTGCTATATGCAAACAGTATACTGATAAAGTTTATGAAACGGACTGGATTGGTTTTGGACATCAGAAAAACCGGGCGTTAAAATATGCGTCAGGTGACTGGATATTATCGCTGGATGCTGATGAATGGATAACGCCGGAATTAAAGGCGGAAATTTTAATGCGAATACAAAACCCAGGCAATTATGTTGCGTTTGAGATGCCCCGGCTGTCAAGTTATTGCGGCCAATATATACGCCACAGCGGATGGTGGCCCGATTACGTTACTCGCCTTTGCCGGAGGGGGAATGCTCGATTCAATGAGCAAATCGTTCATGAA
>JAPLJP010000129.1 GCA_026388535.1 Deltaproteobacteria bacterium
TTTCACCAGAGTGGAAGATGCCATCACCAATGCCGATGTCGTGATGATGCTGCGTATCCAGTTGGAGCGGCAGAAGCAGAACATCTTCCCTTCTCTGCGCGAATATTCCCAGCATTACTGCCTGAACCGCAACAACATTAAGCTGGCCAAAAAAGATGTCATTGTTATGCATCCGGGACCGATTAACCGCGGTGTGGAAATATCGCCCGACATCGCCGATGATCCTTCTTATTCAGTAATTCTGGATCAGGTGAACAAAGGCGTCGCCGTAAGAATGGCTCTGCTTTACCTGCTCACCGGAGGTAGTGAATGAAACTATTATTAACCGGCGCGAGGATAATAGATCCGGCGCAAAACATAGATGCCCGCATGGATATTTTTCTAAAAGACGGGAAAATTGCCAAGATCGGCACAAATCTCGCCAAGTCTACTAAATCAAAAGATTCGGAAGAAATAACAAAAATTATCGATCTGGCCGGAATGATTCTTGTTCCAGGCCTGATTGACATGCATACGCACCTGCGCGAACCCGGCTTCGAATACAAAGAAACAATCGCCTCGGGAGCCGCTGCCGCTGTTGCCGGCGGTTTTACTTCCATTGCCTGCATGCCCAACACCAGCCCGATCAACGATAACCGCTCGATTACAGAATTTATCAGAAGAAAAGCTACAGAAGCTGCACTAGCCAATGTTTACCCGATTGGCGCCATCAGCAAAAAATCAGAAGGTTCGCAGCTTACGGAATTCTGGGATCTCAAAGAAGCGGGCATAGTCGCCCTTTCCGATGACGGCAAGCCCGTAATGGACGCTGCCCTGATGCGGCGGGCGATGGAATACGCTTATTCCTTGCAATTACCAATTATTTCTCACTGTGAAGATATAAACCTCTCCGCAAACGGCTTGATGAACGAAGGTTATTATTCCACGATTTTAGGACTAAACGGCATCCCCGGCATCGCGGAAGAAGCAATGGTCGCCCGCGATATTTTAATCGCCGAATTTACAAAAACCTGCGTTCACATAGCGCATGTCAGCACTGCCGGTTCCGTTCGCCTGATTCGCGACGCCCAAAAAAGAGGTTTGAAAGTAACAGCGGAAACCGCACCCCACTATTTTACGCTGACCGACGAATCACTGCAAAGCTACGATACTAACTTTAAAATCAATCCTCCATTAAGAAGCGAACAGGATCGCGAGGCAATCAAAGAAGGGCTTTCCGACGGGACGATTGATGTCATTGCCTGCGACCATGCTCCACACGGACGCACGGATAAAGAAGTGGAGTTTGAATACGCCGCCAATGGAATCAGCGGTCTGGAAACTTCACTATCGCTTAGCCTGAACCTTATCGGCAGCAAAACCCTGAGTTGGCCGGAGTTAATCGCCAAAATGAGCATTAACCCGGCGCGCATCCTGAATTTGCCCAAAGGAACGCTGGAGGCCGGCGCGGATGCCGACATCACTGTTATTGACCCACTGCTTAAATGGACTGTTGACGTGCAGGCGTTTTGCTCTCGCGGAAAAAACTCTCCGTTTAACGGACGTCAGATGCAGGGCAAGGCTATCCTTACTATAGTCGGCGGTGAAATAAAGTACGATGGTCGATGAACAAATATTATTATTTGTCATTCCCCGGCTTGACCGGGGAATCCAGAAAATCATATAATTTATGACCGCGCAAAATGTCTTTTCAATTAACACTTGCAGGTTGGATGAAGCGTCGCGCATCCACCTATTATCGAATTGATGGTGGAACCGCTGCGCTTGTTCCACACTACCAATCTTAAGAGTCGCAAAAGTTATGACCAGAGAAAGCTATAAAACCACCGGATTCGTTCTGCGTACCTTAAGCTACAGTGAATCGGATTTAATCGTAACCTTCTATAGCCATGATTTCGGCAAGCTCAAGGGAATTGCCAAAGGCGCCAAAAGAAGCAAGAAAAGATTTGCCAATGTCTTTGAACCTTTTTCTCTGACGAACATCATCTTTACCCGCAAAAGCCGTGACATGCTTGCTTTCATCGAATCCTGCGATATAATTGACCACCATCATTCCATTCGTCAGGATATGGAAAAGACATTGATTGCTTCCTACTTTATCGACCTTACGGATCACTTCAGCCCGGAAGGTAAAAAGAATGAAAAAGTATTCGAGCTCCTGCAGGACTTTCTGCTGATGCTGGGCAGAGAAAAGGCATCCGATGCCGTCGTGCGTTTTTTTGAAATGCGCCTGCTGAAATTAGCGGGGTTCGAACCGGCTATTGACCGTTGCATCATTTGTAAAACGCCGGTGACCAACGGCAACTCCTATTATTTTCATGCCCATGAAGGCGGAATCAAATGCAGTGCCTGCGCCAAACCCCAGAGATATGAACAGCCGATTTCCGCGGGAACAGTGCGCACTTTGCTTTTGGGAAAAGAGATGGATATTGATAAAATCAAACTGATCGCGCTGACCGATTCTCTGGCGATGGAATCTCGCAGTATCCTCACCGGATTTATTTCTCATGTGCTGGGACGCGAAGTAAAATCGCTGAAGGTCATGGAACAGGTGCGCAAGCTCTGCACATGATGCTTTCACCTGCACCTGTTAATCGGCGATCAATAATAAGAACT
The DNA here is from genome assembly GCA_026388535.1 of Deltaproteobacteria bacterium. Taxonomy (GTDB): domain Bacteria; phylum Desulfobacterota; class Syntrophia; order Syntrophales; family Smithellaceae; genus Smithella. Next base: position 2,617 of record JAPLJP010000129.1, read on the forward strand.
AATAATTACGGTATATAAGAGAATAATTTAATAATAAATCAACGGCATATTGCATTGTTTTTAGCCATCACTAAAGCTTTGCAGACTCCCATTGCACACGCCTTTTTTGCGTCATGACAGCCAATCTTTTTGTTACCCTGATTTAAATAAACAATAGCTCTGTCATTGTAGGCATCGGCATCATCTGGTTTCAACCGGATTGTTTCATTATAGTTTTCAATAGAGCTTTGATACTGGCCCATTATATTGTAAGCACGCCCTCTGTTGTAGTAAGCATTAGCATAATCGGACTTAAGAAGGATGGCTTTATTAAAATCCTCGATGGCGAGTTGATATTGTCGGTGTTTACCATAAATAGTTCCCCTGTTGTTGTAGGCATCGGCATAATCTTTTTTTAGTCTGATGGCCTCGCTATATTCCTCAATTGCTCGTTGATATTGGCCAAGGTTATTGTAAACAATCCCCCTGTTGTAGTAAGCATCTGCATATTCCGGATTAAGATAGATGGCTACGTTATAATCTTCAATAGCTTGTTGATACTTACCGATTCTACTATAAACAAGCCCTCTGTTATTGTAAGCTTGGGCATATTCCTGATTAAGATGGATGGCCACGTTATAATCTTCGATGGCTTGTTGGTACTTGCCTAATTCGTAGTAAGCAATTCCCCTGTTATTGTATGTATCGGAATAACACGGTGTTATGCGAAGAGCTTTATTATAATGATCAATAGCCTCTTCAGTTTTACCTTTAGTAAACAGGGCAACGCCAAGATGACCATGCACAATATAGTTATTCTTTGTCACCTGCAAAGCGTGGTTAAAAAGAGTGATACTATTTTTCCAGTAGCCGCATTGCTTCCAGGTTAAAACTGCCATGATGGCCAGAGTAATTATTCCTGCCGGAAATAGAATCTTTCTTTTTATTTCTTCACTTTTAATCAAAGCAGGTATTCCCCAGGCAAGCATTATAGCAATGCCGACAGAAGGAAGGTAATGGTAGTGGTCAGCCATAGCGTAGTATGAGATATGAATGATTCCGATAACAGGGACAATGGTTATCGCGTACCACATCCATCCGACAAAGAGATAAGGCAGACGTTTTGCCATTGCAATGACGACAGCACTGATAAAAATAATAAGCAAAGATGCTCCGATGATTTGCCATATTGGAATATGAGAAGGAAAAGGGTAGAAAATCGCCATGTCATGAGGCCAGAAAGTTTTTTCCAGATAAGTCACAAAAGCAACCGGCGCGTTGGCTATCCGGGAACCCAGAGGAAAAAGTTTAGGTGATGAATCATTCGGATTGTAAAGCGTAACGATAACAAGAACTGCGGACAAAATAAAAAAAGGAATCTTTTCCTTTAACTGCCATATTATCAAATTGTCTTTCTTCGATTCAAATCGTCCCAGCGGCCAGTAATCAAGCAGAATCATAATAACCGGCAGAGTGACAACCATCGGTTTGCTCATCAGAGCACAGACAAAGGAAAAAAGAACAAGCAGATACCTTCTTATAACAGGTTTTTCCGTGTAATAGACATAAAGACATAGAGTAAGCATCCAGAAAAAAGCGCTTAAGACATCTTTGCGTTCAGCAATCCAGGCGACCGATTCCACATGCAGAGGATGAAGAGCGAAGACAGCGGCGACAAAGGCGCTTTTCCAGACAGCTCCAGTCATGCGATTGAGAAGCCAGAAGAGCAAAAGTGTGCTCATTATATGCAGGATAAGATTAGTTACATGATAACCGCTGGCATTCAAACCGTAGAGTTGATAGTCTAACATGAAAGACAGCCAAACCAGAGGGTTCCATAAGCCCAGATATTTTGTGCCAAACGCCCACCGAAATCCTTCCAGCGTGATTCCGGATTTTATATGACTGTTCTCTGTGACATAAAGATTATCATCGAAATTGATAAAGGTATATTGATTCACTTGCCAGAAAACAGCGAGTGTAACCACAGTCAGAACGATATAAATAATCAGTTTCTGTCTCTCGGGGCTGATATTTAGTTTATTTAACATAATCGATTTCCGTTTCGTTAATATCGCAAATTTAATTCTTCACAATAACTAATTCTGAAAGTTTAATTACTTATATCATTATACTAAAGAAAATATCATCAACTATTACTAATTGAAATATCTTCTTCGCTGAGGTTAATGATTTGCGTAATCGAGGAAGAATTCGATCATTTTTTTACCGACTAGTGATATATTTTATCTCTTTATTTGTGTCAGGTAAATTTATTTGATAAGATAATTGGTGAAAATATTTTTAAGGAAATGGAAATGCACAAACCGGAATTACTGATTCCCGCGGGCAATCTGGAAAAACTGCGAACAGCCCTTCTCTACGGAGCTGACGCCGTATATGTCGGTGTGGAAGGATTAAGCCTGAGGGCAAGTTCGTCCGAAATGTCTATGGCTGATTTAGCCGCAGGCGTAAATGAAGCGCACATCAAAGGTGTTAAAGTTTACGCGGCGGCTAACACCTTTGCCCGCAATACTGATTTGGAACAGGCAAAGAAAATTATTCCCGAACTTACAGCAATCGGCGTTGACGCTCTGATTATCAGCGAACCGGGAATGCTTCGGCTGATTCGAAATTCAGCGCCGCAGTTGCCGGTGCACTTGAGCACGCAAGCGAACACTACAAATATCGAAGCTGTTCGCTTCTGGCGCGATCAGGGAGTTCGGCGAATTATTATGGCCCGGGAACTGAATTTGAAAGAAGTTGGAGAAATTGCCGTGGCTGTTCCCGAAATGGAGTTGGAGATTTTTATCCACGGCGCAATGTGCATGGCCTATTCCGGGCGCTGTTATTTATCGGCATTCCGCAACCGCAGGAGCGCCAACGAGGGCGATTGCAGTCAGCCCTGCCGCTGGGAATATTTACTTCACGAATCAACACGACCAAATGATCCGCTTATTCTGCAAGAAGACGAACGTTACAGTTATCTTCTGAGCTCCAAAGATTTATGTCTTATTGAATATCTGTCTGAGGTTTTGGCATCCGGTGTTACAAGTCTCAAAATCGAAGGCCGAATGAAGTCGGCTTATTATGTGGCAGTGGTAACACGCACATATCGGCAAGCATTAGACGCCCTGATGCAACAAAAAGAAAAATATAAATGCCGGCAGGAATGGATAGAAGAACTTACAAAAATCTCCAACCGCGGCTACACTACCGGATTTGCCTTTACCGAAGAAAAAATAAACGAAACAAATCCGGAGATTAAATATGTCCAAACTCACGAACCGGTGGGAGTAGTATTGCAATATGATTCAGTCAGGAAGATGATGCTGATAGGTGTCCGCAATCATATTGCCGCAGGCGATGAAGTGGAATTATTACTGCCTGATGATACAATCAAAATAGATACGCGCACCATAGTTGACGCAAACGGGAAACCGCTTAAAGAAGCTAATAATGATAATCAGATTTATCTTCCTCTGACGCGGGAAGCGCCGATCGGCGCTTTGCTGCGCCAAAAAGTAAAATAGTCCTATCTTTATCACCGGAATCACGGATATGAACCCCGAAGCAAGCTGCGGGGTATTATACCCTCCGCTTAGCGGGATTGTTCAACTTACCAATTCCGATACGTTTCGCTTTCGGAATTAGAGTTTCACAAATAAAAGGTGAATATATTTTTCACAGCCAACAAGATACATGGCTCTGTGGGTTTATTGAAAAACCTTATGTTTTGGGGCTATTCAAAAATGTTCAGATGCAAGGTGCGCAAAAAAAAACCGGACCGTGAGGCGTATATGGGTAATACGTTGAGCGGCGCGGTTTGCAGCGCAACACAGCAGATGAGAGTTTTTCAACAGCCCCTTTGTCACTAATTATTTACGGTGGGGTGGCGGTATCCTGACTATTCTTTCGCCTTCAATCATTGATATAGCGTTTTGCGGACAGAAATGCGCGCATATCCCGCATCCGATGCAAAGTTCTTCTTTTCTGCGCGCTTTTTTATCGTCGTTTAAATAAGCCGCGTAGGTATGACATTCCTTTACGCACTTGCCGCACCCAATGCAGAGATCATCGTTTACCATGGATAAATAATTTGTAGTGTTAGTTATGGGCGCGATCATACTATCAACTCCGTTTGCGCAGCAACACTTGCAACAATTGCAAATACTTGTTTCATCTTTACTTATATCGAAATTCGGATGATAGGCTTTATGCACCAGCCCGTCTTCTTCGGCTTTTCTTAACACTTTGATCGCTTCCTCTTTACTTATCATTCTCGCAAAACCCTGCTCGGAAGTAAATCTCGCTGACTTGCCAAATGTGAAGCAAGTTTCTCTATCTTTCGTCTGCTTGCAAGGAGTTCCCGACATATCTTTATAATGACGGCAAAAACAATGACCAAGCGCGATCTCGTCAAATTTTTGTATTAGTTCCTCAACCTTTTGAGAAGGCAATATTCTGTCTCTTGCCCCTTCAAGTTTTTCGTTTATTACGATCTTTACAGGTTCATTTTTCGCCTTGTTTTCTAAAACAGGCACGGTTCTGTCAACAGGCGGAGCCGCCATAAGCATAGGAACGATTACATCATAATTATCCTGGACCAGGCTTTTCAAATCCACAAACAATGTATTGAACAATGCACTTATCTCTTTGTCCCTATCGTTTTTTTCTAATTTGCCCATGAATTTGTATTCAAAAGTTCCTACATTCAACAGTGGCAACAACCTGTAAACCATAACACCCTTGCTATTTGGTTGATTGAATATGACACCGCGGCCGGCCAATGTCTTCACTTTTTTATTTATTTCTTCTTCCGATAATCCACTCGATTGTTTTAATTGTTCCATTGTCTGGGATTTCCTGTCAGCGAAAGAGAAAATAAAATCAAGGTCATCTTCCATAATAAAATATTTTAAAAGTTTAATAACGGTATCGTTAACAGGAAGCGGTGTTCCCCCTGCTGTGCTTATGATCTCGCCGGCTTTTCTATATTTTTCATCAATATTCATATTAATATATCCTTCTTTTTGTTATAAAATTTTAAATCGCGTTTATCAATTTGATAAGGATTTATTCTCTGGATGATGGAGTATAGAGAAGCCAAGTTTGTATGTCAAGGAAATCTTGGCCGCAAAATTTGTGGTGCGTGGGGATGTTGTCATACACACTTAACGCAATCTTTTGTGCGCGGGGAACCAACGTAAAAAATTCGAGTTCCGCAGTCAAAACTATTTTAACCCTCTAAAGGATTCAACTTCTCTCTTCAGCCAGTTGATCCAATTTTCAATTCCTGAACCCGTTTTGCAGGATACCTCTATGATAACGATGCGTGGATTCAAAGCCAAAACCCGTTTGCGCAAAGCCGACATATCAAAATCACTCAGCGACAGATAATCAATTTTATTAATCAGTAATACATCGCAGATGGAAAACATCAGGGGATATTTAAGAGGTTTGTCGTCCCCCTCTGGAACGCTCAGGATCATCACGTTTTTGTGGGCGCCGGTATCGAACTCGGCGGGGCAAACCAGATTCCCTACGTTTTCGATGATGACCAGATCCAGATCACGTAAAATCAGAGCATCAATGCCCTGAGTGACCATAGTGGCGTCGAGATGGCAGAATCCTCCCGTCCTGAGCTGAACGGCGGGAATACCCTTTTTGGCAACCTTTTCCGCATCAACCGTGGAATCAATATCCGCTTCGATCACGCCAAGACGCAATTTGCCTTTCAGGTTTGCAATCGTTTGAAGAATCAGGCTGGTCTTACCTGAACCCGGTGAAGACATGAGGTTCAAAAGCATGGTCTTTGTATTGCGGAGCCGCTCCCGAATTTCGGTGGCTACTTTGATATTATCTGCAAGGATTTCCTCCTTGACTTCGATGAGTCTGACACCTTCCACTATTGCACCTCCATGTCCTTGATGTAGTATTCCCTTCCGGAAAGAAGCGTACAACCCTTCTCCCCGCAGGAGGGGCAAACAAGGTCGCCCAATTTTGTCGCCTCGGCCTCATAGGAAGCGGAACAGGCATTGCATTGCATCATAATCGGCATCCGCTCGATTTTGAGTTTTGCCCCTTCGGCCACTGTGCCCTTGCTTAAGAAATCAAAATAGCGTTGAATCCACTCATCTTCGAGGTCGCTGAGCTTGCCTATCTGCAGATGAATGTTCATCACCTGCCGCACACTGTTTACCTCCGCGTGTTTCAACACAACATTCAGAATGCTCTCGGTAATAGGAAGTTCATGCATTTTTGTTTCTTTCACCTACTTATCCACAGTATTAGGCAGTCATTAGGATTGAGGATTACTGGTTGGAAGGTGCATAAAACAAGGCATAGCCATTTCTGACCCTGCCTTGCCTATTAGTTAATTATTTTATGTAACCTAGTGACCTCAAGCTGGATTTGTTGAACCACCACAACCTGCATTAATCATAACTTTTCTCCTTTCATTTTAGATTAGTTACTATTAAGCATAGTATGATTACATAATAAATTATGTTTTGTGTTTGTCAACAAAAAAATCTTCCCCTTGTTGAGTTCTACAAAGTCTCAGTAGCAAGGATTTTCATAAACTGAACATTACGGATTAAAGGGAGTACTTTTACCGAAATCAGCGGATTGTTTAGTTCAGGAAGAAGTGTTTGCTGAGTTTACCTTAAACTGTTCAATGTTGGGCTATTGTCAGAATTCAGGATTACTATCTGTACCTACGGAATAGGTGGCCGTTGCAAGGATTCTATATTCCCATATCAGTAAGATAGTTGCAGAAGGTATTGATAACCCCAACTAGTCTTGGATGAGATATTTCAAAGCCCTGAACCGATGAGGTCAGACCTTCAATCGACAAATTAAAGAGCGCAGGACTCCTCTCACTGCGTGTGGCTTCATGGGTTGACAATTCGGCAAATCTTGCGATGCTTTCCGCATGCTCATGGTGGGTCTTGGAAAGGTCGGCAATTTCTGTCCTCAAGGTATTCAGGAGGGTCAATAGCTCGGCGTTGTCACTTTCTTTGACTGTTTTGCTCTGCTTCAACCTCTCTTCAATTTTGTCAAGACGGTCCTGAATCATTTCTTTACACCTTTATTTGCATTCAATCTCAAAAGTACCCGAACATCTACTCCTCAGAATTAAAATCATACGATTGTTGTTCTTGTCTGTCAATGAAATATTGGCCATAAAACGTCGGTCGGGTGCGGATTGCATTTATTACAGATTGAACGAAAGCATATCTGCAGAGGTTGACAACTTGAGGATTACAGGAAGGAAGAAAGAAATGACAAGGAAAAGGCGTGAAAAATCCCTGACTACAAGGCTTGTTATACAAAATCTCTTAAAACCGAAATTTAATTTTACAGCTTTAATTCGGAAACTAATTTATTTTCCGCGTGCCTGCGCCTGCTTTATAGCATTGCTCATGCCAAGTTCGTACATCAGCTTTCTTCCCACCACCTCAGTAGGCGCGAAACGCCTTACGAAATCAATTTCGGCGTCGGTCGGCCTTTCGGTCTCGGATACTTTGTCCGCTACCTTCAAATCCCAGGGGACATCTTTGCGCACACTATCCACGCTTACCCCGTGGTGCACTTGAGCAAGATACATTTCCTTTGTTTGCTCATGGAAACGGAAGATACCTTTGGTGGTCAGCAGCATTGTGGGTCCTGAACCAGGTGGAAAAAGCCCGGATTTTTCACGACTATCGCCGCCGTCGAGATAACCCGGCGAGGTGAAGTAATCAAGCACGTTTACGAACTCGCCGCCGCGCATGGTCAGGATGGTGCGCTTGGCATAGGAAAGAAAGTCCGGCGCGCCTCCCGCACCCGGCAGACGCGCTTTGGGATGATAGTAATCTCCAACGACCGTGGTATTTACATTGCCGAATTTATCTATCTGCGCCACTCCCAAAAAACAGACATCCACAAAACCACGGTAAGTCATGGTAAAGGCGGAAAACAGGTCCGTGGCATAGGAAAATCCGCGGCAGGAGTTGGCGTCCGCGATGTGATTGGGAGGAACGAGGGGTTGAAAATCAATGATTCCTGATTCCATCATCAAAGTTGCCTGCGGCGCGTGCAGAGCTTTGGCCATGGCGCCAGCGGTTGTGGGCAGTCCCACACCCAAAATGACATTTTCGCCGTCATGGATTTCGCGTGCGGCGGTGATTATCAGAAGTTCGTCGAGTGTATATTTTTTAGCCATTGAGCAACCCCCTCTCTTCCAGAATCTTTTCCATTTCTTCCAAAGTTATACCCATTGTGCGTTCCAGATCATTGTTATCCCAACATGATCCATAGGCACTGCCGTAGTCTGCCGGCGCCGAGAAATAAGGTTTAGCTTTGATGGCGTCAAGTTTTCCCGACCCGTAGGAGGCTATATAGTGATCAATATACGCCTGCCGGTTCGGACAGCCGTAAACCCATTCATCCATCCAGGTTTTCAGGCTGTCGCCGGCCATATCCATCATGAAAAACATCGCATACATTGTGCGGTCAAGGTTATAATACCCCAGCACTTCCGTGGGATGGGCTCCCCAGGGAACCTCTACTACAGCGTCGACACGGTAGGATGGTATAATGGTCAGATGCGGACTGGATTGGATAATATCATGCTCAACAATCTCCTCGCATGAAACTACGATTTTTTTGCTGGCGAGCGCCGCCGCCGCGACACTGCCCAATGCCCCCCAGTACTGAGCATTACCGAACTTGTCCGCGCGTTGGACATGCACAATGCACACATCCGGATTGGCCGCCGGCACAGTCAGGATTTTTTTGCCGGTATAGGGACAATCAATTACCTTGTATTTGTTTTCGCCCATGAAGGAGCGTTTTTTGAAAAGGTCGGTCACCATAGCTCCTTCCAGTACCTGCATGAATGAAAAACCGTGCATACCAGCCATGAGACGGGCATTGTACTGGAAGTTCGTATAGTCTTCCATTTTTAATGTTCCGGCTTTCATTGCGCGTTCCACTGCCGAGCCGCCTTCCTTGCCGCCGGCGCGATACACGTAAGTAGATACAAGCCTGTCCACACAACCTCCGGCCACCAGCACCTCCACATCGAAAACTCCGGACTGAGAATAGAGGGTCAACCCCTTTTTTTGCTGCCGGATAACTTCGAACACAAGCTCGGCGCAGGTACCCACTGTATAGTTGCCAATAACAAGGTGATCGCCATCTTTCACAAACGTGCTGATCGCCTCTTGCGAACTCATAATTTTATTCTTTGCCTTCGCCATTCATACCTCCGTAGCTTTTAATTTTCCGTGATACTTTTATAAAATCGATCTTTTGTGAAACTCAGAGGAAACATATTTTTGACGCAGTGAATATAAGAGAAACATACCTGTATGTCAATTGAATAATAAGAATGGTTTTATCCTTTTTATATTGACACTATACAGATGAACATGCTACTTAGCGGCGTGTCATTTTTAATATAAAAATTGACAATTTTGACAATTTTTTCGTTCAAAACAGCAAGGAGATAATTGTGAATTTTCAAGAATTGATTTTTGCCCTCGAAAAATACTGGCACTCCCAGGGCTGCGTCATTCAACAGCCATACGATATGGAAGTCGGAGCCGGAACATTTCATCCCGCTACATGCCTGCGTGCACTGGGACCGGAACCTTGGAACGTGGCCTATGTTCAACCGTCGAGACGCCCAACGGACGGCCGCTATGGTGAAAATCCCAACCGCCTGCAGCATTATTACCAATATCAGGTAATTATGAAACCGTCGCCGGTTAACATCCAGGAACTTTATCTTAATTCGCTCAAAAGTTTCGGCATTGATCCCCTCGATCACGACATACGCTTCGTTGAAGACGACTGGGAATCCCCGACGCTCGGCGCCTGGGGACTGGGCTGGGAAGTGTGGCTCGACGGAATGGAAATTTCTCAGTTCACCTATTTCCAGCAGGTCGGCGGTTTCGACTGCAATCCGGTCTGCGCCGAACTGACTTACGGCACGGAACGCATCGCCATGTATATTCAGGGCGTCAACAACGTCTACGATCTGCAGTGGACGGACAAGATCAAATACGGCGACGTGCATCACAAAGGCGAAGTGGAATTTTCCACCTACAATTTTGAAGTCGCCGATATTCCCATGCTGCGCAAGCTCTTCGACACTTACGAAGAAGAAGCAATCCGCATCGCCGAAAAAAATCTGGCATTGCCCGCTTATGATTACTGTCTGAAATGCTCGCATACCTTCAACCTGCTCAACGCCCGCGGCGCGATCAGCGTGGCTGAACGAACCAGCTACATCGGCCGGGTAAGAAATCTGGCGCGTGTCAGCGCGGAACTATACATGAAACAGCGTGAAGAAATGGGTTATCCCCTCTTAAAGACCTCATAAGATATTTGGAGACAAAATGAGTAACGAACTGCTTTTTGAAATTGGCACAGAAGAAATTCCCGCCGGATTTTTATCCAGAGCGGTTGTGGATATGGAAGATATAATCCGCAAATCACTTACGGAAAAGCGTATTGCATTTGACAATATCAGATGTTTGGCCACGCCGCGCCGTCTGGTTCTATATATAGTTGATCTGGCGCCGAAACAGGAAGATCAGACAATTGAGAAATTGGGACCGGCGAAAAAGGCGGCGTTTGATGAAAACGGCCAGCCGACAAAAGCGGCTGTCGGTTTTGCCAGAGGACAGGGACTGGAAGTTTCTCAACTGGAAACCGTCACAACTGAAAAAGGTGAATACCTCGGCGCGCGCAAGACCATTGCCGGACAGCCCACCAAAGAACTGCTTCCTGATATACTCAAAGATTTCATGCTGGCCATACCCTTTCGCAAATCCATGCGCTGGGCAAGTTACGATCTGCGTTTCGCCCGGCCGGTGCACTGGATTCTTGCGCTGTACGGCGGCAATGTCGTTCCCCTGAAGATTGAAGATATTGAAAGCGGTAATGCCTCTTACGGTCATCGCTTTATGAGTCCGGCACCTTTTGCCGTGACCGGCTTTGAAGATTACCTGAACAAAGCCAGAGAAAATTTTGTCATCGCTGATCCGGCGGAAAGAAAAAAACTGATCCTTGAAGAAGCTCAGAAGTCGGCGGCGGAAGTTGGCGGAAAACTTTTTTACACTGATGATTTACTGGAAACAGTCAGCTTTATCGTAGAGTATCCTGTAATCGTGCGCGGCTGTTTCGATGAGGAATATTTGAAAATTACCAAAGAAGTTCTTACAACGACAATGATCTCTCACCAGAAATACTTCCCGGTAGTGAATGAAAAAGGGAAACTTCTGCCTTATTTCATCGCAGTAAGCAACACCAAACCCCGCGATATCGCGGTGGTGGCCAAAGGCAACGAAAGAGTGCTGCGGGCCCGCCTTGCCGATGCTTCTTTCTTTTTTGAGGAAGATAAAAAAGTTCCTCTGGAAAATCGCGTGGAATCGCTTAAAAAAGTTGTCTTCCACACACTCTTGGGAACATCGCATAAAAAAGTCATGCGTTTCCGTAAACTGGCGGTAAAAATCGCGTCCAAAGTCAAACCGTCCGTGAAGAAAAATGTTGATCGCGCCGCGCTTCTGGCCAAAGCTGATCTGGAATCGCTAATGGTGGGCGAATTTTCGGAACTCCAGGGCATCATGGGACGTGAATACGCGCTACTAGCAGGAGAAAAACCAGAAATCGCCAGTGCTATCTATGAACACTATCTGCCGATTGTCGCGGGCGGCGACCTACCGCAAACGGATGAAGGTGCGATTGTCGGCATTGCTGATAAAATTGATACGATTGCTGGTTTTTTCGGCGTCGGCCTGCCCCCTACCGGCACAGCCGACCCCTACGCATTGAGACGTCAGGCGCTGGGTATCATTAATATTATTTTGTCCCGCCGTTATTCTCTGAGCTTGAATTTC
>JAPLJP010000113.1 GCA_026388535.1 Deltaproteobacteria bacterium
GTTCTGAGGGTTGCGGGATCGTTCCCCGTCAGCCACCCCAGTAATATCGTTCTCCTCGTAGCATTGGAGAGTTTAAGGCCTATGATCGCACAAGCGGTTATAGGCCTTTTTATCTGGCAATGTCCCTAGGAGTTAGGACATCGCATTTATTGTCTAGATATCGAAAGTTTCCACACTACAAGCTGTTTAGAAAGCCTCTCTGAATTAAGCCATTTTAATGCCAAAATAGGCCAATTCTTCTCTTATATAATGCTCGCTATATAATGAAAAAACCGGCAATATTTTTGTATATTTTAAATTATACCGAAGCCATTAAATAGTTACCGCTGAAAAACCCCGCGCATGATTTCGCGGGACAGAAGACAAGATTCTACGCTCTATTTTTATTGTTTGTTTTGTTTCTCCTTTGTTTCTTAATGCTGTTCATTGAAAATCCTTGCCTTTAGCCGTATGCCGTGGCAGTTTTAAGATTCATCGCCATAAGCCCTAAACGTATCCACATCTCTTCGCCGCCTGCGATATGGTAACGGATACGGTCAAGACCGTATTTGCGCTTAGCTAAACTTATCTTTGCTTCAATAGAACACCTAAAGCGGCGCATCCGTTCCCGAAACGGCTTATGGGCAAGGTACGATGATTTACCTTTATTCTCAATGGCAATTTTAGAGATATTCTTCTCTTCGGCTAAGCGGTAATTCTCTTTTGACCAGAATCCTCTGTCAGTGGACAGTTGGCTGGGGTATGTCCCAAAGCGTTCCTTGTATGCGTCAATGGCAGGTCCCAATAAGTTGGCATCTGAGACATTAGCGAAATTTAAGCTTTCTAGAAAGAGGCACTTGTTTTTAAGGTTAAAGAGGACTTTTGGCCCAAACTCAACCTCAACAGGGTATTTGCCCCTGACCATGGGCCGGATATGCGGCTTATGCACAGAGACAATACGTTCTTTTACCGGCAGGCCATGATACACATCTTTTTGTTGAGCAAGGATTGCGCTTGCGGTATCCAGAAAAGGTTGTACCTCTTTGATAAACTTATCTTTAGTGTTACCGGCAATCTTATGAGTATCAGCGGCGATAGTATCCATTGCCTCTTTGAGCTGATTTATGTTCCTGCGGGAGAATTGCAGGAGTTTTCTCTGCACTCTCCTGCGTGATTGTGTGGTGTGGTGCCTGATCTTTTGATAGGTTATGAATACTCTTCTGGCGGTGCGTTTGTAGGTGCGAAATGTCTTTGCGCCGAATTGCCTGGCAGTATCCAGATATTGGACAGCTTTCTGACGCACTTTATTAAGCAGAGATACATCGGTAGGATAGGCGATATCAGAAGGCACAACCGTAGTATCGCAGACTAACCGCCTGCCTTTTAGAAGTTTTGTTCTTTGTAAACTTTTGAAGACTTCCTGTTCAATAAGTTTTATTCCTTCAACGCCGATCTGTTTCCTGAATTTGCTTAAGGTTGAGGAGTTAATAAAATTCTTGGCTTCTTTAAGAGAGACATCACAGAGGTATTGAGCGTAGATATCGCGTTTGATAAGATCAACCAGTTCGGCATCCGAGTAACGGTATAAGTGCTTCAAGATTAACAGCCCGACCTTAGCGCGGGATGGCTTGGCGGGGCGGCCGTTATCAGCGCAATAAAAACGGGACAGTTTTTCTGATACCGATACCCAGTCTATTGCCTTGGCTATCTTGATAAGTTCATGGTTTTCATCAACTTCGGGAACCACAAACCAGTCGTGGGTGAAGCTGAATTGATGCTCTTCTGATTCTTTGGTATACATGTATTGGCCTCCTCGTTTGTTGTTAAATGCACGCTTCTCGACGATATTATACCAGATTCCGTGCATTTGAGGAGAATTTTTACAACTATTTTTAAGGCTCTCCGACGATAAAAAGAGAGGGTTTTTCAGCGGTAACTAATTAGGCGAGAAATTTGATCAACAAAATCTTCGGCAGTTTTTA
>JAPLJP010000109.1 GCA_026388535.1 Deltaproteobacteria bacterium
AGTTTCAAATAGCGTATCTAAAAAAACTGATTTCGTAGTTGCTGGTGCAGAAGCAGGTGGTACTAAATTAAATGAAGCAATAAAATTGGGAATTAAGGTTTTAAATGAAGAAGAATTTGTGACGTTATTGTCCAAAGTACAAAAGACGGATAACAAATGAAACCAGAAACAATTATAAAGGTTATTAGCAGTTCTGGTGAGCCATATGATGTTCACTTTGAATTTTCAGACAATAAATTCAAAGTTCATTGTAACTGCCCAGCAGGAATTTATGGGAAGCTATGCAAACACAAGACCGGCCTTCTTGGCGGCGATTCGTCTTTACTTTTTAATAAGACCGATTATGAAATTCTTCAGCAAATACATGAAGTTGTTAAGAAAAGTAAATATACAGAAATAATGACTTCTTACAATATTCTCTTAAAAGAAATTGATGCGGCTCAAAAAAAAGAGAAAAAAATAAAAGAACAAATAGCGCAGTCATTAAAGACTGGCATTGATATTTCTTAAAATAATTATTGAAAGTAAGAATAAATGAAACGTGTTCATGTTTTCATCAGCGGCAGAGTGCAGGGAGTATTTTTCCGTGCGAAAGCTCAGCGCGCGGCGATAGATTTAAACTTGACCGGCTGGGTGCGCAATATGGCCGATGGCCGCGTAGAGACTGTCTTTGAAGGTGACGACACGAACGTGGATAAAATGTTGGAATGGTGCCACACTGGTCCGCCCGTTGCAAGAGTTGAAGAAGTTTTAATAAAGGAAGAACTCTACAGCGGCGAATTTGAAAATTACATTATCAAATACTAATAAACGCCGTTTTGTCATTACCCGTCCTGACAGGGTAATCCGGTTTTTTAAACTCCGGAAAACCAGCACCAGTGGTGATTTAGAAAAAGATTAATTAATAGTGCGTTATTGTCCATGATCAAGTGTTCAAAACCTCATGAAATAAATAACCGAAAATTACTCATTGAAAAGTGCAACGTTAAGTTCAACGGCGCGAGGTAAGAGTGTCCGCTGAAGCGTCTTGTTGAAAAGGAACTTCCATTGAGGAAGGTACTTTCAGCTCCCGGAGTTTTTTGGTAATAAAATAGAAGCCGATAAACTTTTTTGCGTATTCTATGACTTCAGATATAGCAACGCATATGAATAACAAAACTATAAATATTAGTATAGGATTATTGAATGAATAAATAAACTCCGGCCAGAAGTAATAAAAAATAAATGTATGAAACAAAAACACATTAAAAAGATTTCTGCCTAATATATGGAGCGGATTGCTGATAAGTTGAACTGTCGTGGTAAGCTCAAAAGTAAATATAATTATTATCAGGCCAAATAACCAATCAATTTTCGTTTCGTTCAATAATGGACTATAGGTTCTGAATAACGCTATTAATGTAATGGAAACGAGCAGAATAATGTATCGCCACCATCCAAATGCGCCTAACCATCTGCTAATGGTTGAGATATGGTTTCTTTGTGACAAGTATATGCCTAGAGCGAATGGAAGGAGCCATTCATTAAGCACGGGAACAATAGGTTTACCGGGAATAAGAAGTGCAAAAAAACAAAGTAGTGTAAATGAGCCGTATTTTTTAACCGCATAGTGAATAAATGGAAAGAGCAGGATAAGGGGTATAATAACACTCATATACCACCATGTCGCATTGTATCCATATTCATCATACACAAACCTGTGGAACCCTGTCATTTGAATTATGAATTTAACATAAGCATGACTGGCAAATGCACTTTGTAAGGTTATGCCTATAAAAAATACTCCGATAGGCACAAAAATAAGCGCAATGAACCAGTAATTGGAATAGACTGTAACAAGACGGTTTTTATAGAATTGAAACAGCCCAACATTTTTAAGCTTAACCGACTCTGAGAAGCCATACCCGCTTAAAATTACGAAAATCGCTACAGATACTTTTGCAAGCTGGGCGGTACTGTAAACAACGAGACCATATTCAGGGTGTTGATAAAATAAATGATGCCAAAGCAGCAGCATTAAAGCCACTCCCTTACAAGCATTAGTAGAATTCAGATCAAACCTGACATTATTCATTTTTTACTTTCCAATAATCTTTATATGTATCTTGTATTATTGGTTTTCGCCCCTTTGCTTTGCGGGATAGTCTTAATATCCAATTCTTACTTGTGACCGTTAGATTATACGTTGAGGAAGCTGACAACGATGTCAACAAAGATAGCCTAATGAAGGTCGTCTCTGCACTTAATTGCATTCTTTAATTGCTTCGGCAAATCCTTTCAATGAATTGACAATTGTCGCATCGTCAACGCAGAAGGCGATACGAAAATATCCAAAACCGCCGAAGCCACTGCCAGGAACAACAAGAATGTTTTTCTTTAAAAGCACTTTGACAAATTCCACATCATCAGGAATCGGGCTTTGGACAAATAAATAAA
The DNA here is from genome assembly GCA_026388535.1 of Deltaproteobacteria bacterium. Lineage (GTDB taxonomy): Bacteria > Desulfobacterota > Syntrophia > Syntrophales > Smithellaceae > Smithella. Next base: position 2,437 of record JAPLJP010000109.1, read on the forward strand.
ACGCGCCTTGCGGTTTCGTGAATTTGTATCCTGCTTTAGCTAAACCCGTGCAGAGCAAATCACGTTTTTTTTGATAAACTTTAACATCAACAGCGACATACTGAAGCCTGGCGACTATCCGCTGCATCAGAGCCGGCGCGTGCACAAAACCCATAATTCTCGTGCATAAAATAAGCGCGCTTATTAGATCGCCCGCTTCCTGAATCTTAGGGTTGACAGCAATGTAGCCGATCCGTTCCCCCGGCAAAGACAACGTTTTGGAATATGAATAGGCGATAATGCTGTTGGGATATGCCTTTAATACACTGGGCATGTCAATGCCATCAAATACTATTTCCGCATATGGTTCATCAGAAATCATGTATATAGCTTTCTTAAGCGCCCTGCCCTTTTCTTTCAACAGTTTTGCTAAATCAGCAATATTTTTTTTGCTGTAAACCTTACCGGTTGGGTTATTGGGTGAATTAATAATAATCGCCTTTGTCTTTCTGTTGATTGCCTTGGAAATTGCAGCAATATCTAAAGAAAAATCTGTTTTAGTATGCGCATACTTGACGATACCGCCATAATTTTCAATGTAAAATGGATACTCCACAAAGAAAGGTTTGAGCACAATGACTTCATCACCGGGATCAAGCAGCGCTTTAAGAATTACATTTAACGCTCCGCCGGCTCCGCACGACATCACAACATGATCGGCGGACATTTTCAATCCGGTTGTCCTACTGATTTTTCCGGCAATAGCCTGTCTCGTTTCGGGATATCCGGCATTGGGCGTATAGCCGTGCTTCAAAGGAATAATCTCAGCCGCAAGGTTAATGAGCTCTCGTTTAAATTCATCCGGCTGTTCCACATTGGGATTACCCAAGCTGAAATCATAAACTTTATCCGCACCGTATTTTTTTTTCAGAAGGATGCCCTCTTCAAACATCTTACGGATCATTGATGATTGAGAAATAGATGATTTGATTTTTTTAGCGATAGTCATTTTTACGATATTCCGTTCGTTTAATTTAAATAAACAGCTTTATAACTGTAAAATAAAAGTTGATTGAGTGTCTTTAATCAACCATGTTTTTTCCGTCTTAGTATAACAAATATTCCCAGTAATATCAGAACAGCGGGCAATAGATACTGGGAGCACTGAGAGAGATCAAAACCATATAATTCATTAATAAGGAATACTACTCCCGCAATAGTTATGAACCAGCCGCCAAGATCTCTGGCCCGTTGAATTATTGTGGATACTCCAATAACAATGATCAATACCGGCCATGTCTGACCAAAACTATAGCTGGTTGTCTTACTTATGAATATTAATACACCTAAAGTAATTAAAATAAGCCCACCGGTAAGAATACTGCGTTTTTCGCTTGGCATAAGTTTCTCCTTCGACAATAAATTATATTTTGAAGGCGCGAGCTTACACTCCCGCCTTGCATCCGTTAAGATTTATCCACTAATTTTAAAAATGGTTTAAACAGATCAATGGGTATTGGAAATAATATCGTGGAATTGTGTTCCGCAGAAATCTGATTCAATGTCTGCAAGTAACGCAGTTGGAGCGACATTGGCTGTGTTTCCATTAAAGCAGCCGCTTCAATTAATTTCTGCGCGGCCTGGAATTCACCCTCGGCA
>JAPLJP010000170.1 GCA_026388535.1 Deltaproteobacteria bacterium
TTATTCGTTTTTGTTCGGCCAAGTTAGAGGAAACCCAACGCCGCGTCGAGATGCTTCTGGGGAAAGAAGATTCCTTGCAAGTAAAGCGTTTTCAGGGTGAAGACATTGACCGAGAATGAGAATGCATTCTTAAAAGCTTATTTTCAGGATAGGCAAAAGATTGTGGAAGAAGCACTGCTATATTATCTTCCGAAGGAAGACAATATTCCGGCTGATATATATAAAGCTGTACATTACAGTGTTTTCAACGGAGGAAAACGGATCCGGCCGATTCTTTGTCTGGCGGCGGCGGAGGCGGTTGGAGGCGATCTGGCGCCGGCCATGCCTATTGCCTGCGCCTTGGAATTAATTCACACTTACTCCCTTATTCACGACGATTTGCCCTCGATGGATGACGATGATTTCCGGCGCGGCCAGCCTACCTGTCACAAAGTTTTCGGAGAGAATATAGCGATTCTGGCCGGCGACGCGTTATTGACGGAGGCGTTTGTTCTTTTATCCCGTGCGGAAAAAGTGAGGCTTTCTGCCGAAAGACGTCTGGCGGTAGTACAGGAAATAGCCAATGCTGCCGGAATTTGCGGCATGGTCGGCGGTCAGGCTCTTGACGTGCTTTCGGAAAAATCCGAACCAAATGAAAACACCCTCCGTGAAATTCATCGTCGCAAAACGGGGGCGATAATTGTTGCCGCGGTGAAATCAGGCGCTATTATTTTTAATGCCGGCAAAGATAAAATTCAAGCGTTGGCTGAATATGGAATAAATGTGGGTCTGGCTTTTCAGATAGCGGATGATATCCTGAATGTCGAAGGGGACCGTGAGTTAATGGGCAAGGAAACAGGCAGTGACGCTGCCCGCAACAAACTTACCTATCCATCCTTGCTGGGCATGGGAAAGGCGAAAGAAAAATTAGCAAAGTATATAGACGCTGCAGTAGCGAGTCTTTCCGGTTTTGATGAACGTGCCATGCCGCTGATTGTCATTGCTCGCTATATAATGGAAAGAAAATCATAAAATATTTTAAAAATGGAAAGGCGTTATTTTGGTAAAAAAACAGGAAACAGTTAATTACAGTGTTATGAAGGATGTGGACCTCCCCGCGGACATCCGCAAACTTAATATTGCGCAACTAAATACTCTGGCGAGGGAAATAAGAGAGTTGATTATTAATACAGTCGCGTCTTGCGGCGGCCATCTGGCTTCATCTTTGGGAACAGTTGAGTTAACTTTGGCTCTCCACTATGTCTTTAATACGCCGCAGGATAAGATTATCTGGGATGTCGGCCATCAGGCTTACGCGCATAAAATTATTACCGGACGCAAGGATAAATTCGCTACTTTGCGCAGACAAAACGGCATCAGCGGATTTCCCCGAAGAGAAGAAAGTCCTTATGACGCTTTTAATGTCGGGCACAGCGGAACTTCCATATCGGCTGCCGCGGGATTTACCGAAGCCGGGTGTTTAAAAGGCGACAGCAATAAAGTAATCGCTGTTATCGGCGACGGCTCCATGACCACGGGAATGGCCTTTGAGGGATTGAACTGGACTGGGGATCGCAAAAAAAACATGATTATCATTTTAAATGATAACGAAATGTCCATTTCTTCGAACGTGGGTGCGCTGTCTTCCTATCTGAATCGTGTAATGACGGGTCGTACGATAAACACTTTAAAAGCCGATATTAAAAATTTTCTTAAAAGCATTCCCGGTGTTGGCGAGTACATGATCAGGTTTTCTCATCAGGTAGAAGAAATTCTAAAAACCCTGATGGTTCCCGGAGCGCTTTTTGAAGAAATGGGTTTTACTTATGTAGGGCCGCTGGAAGGACACCGATTGAATCACCTTATTAAGAATTTTGAAAACATCAGGGAATTCCCCGGTCCTGTGCTGGCGCATGTTATCACAAAAAAAGGGAAAGGATATAGTTTCGCGGAAAATAAACCATTGAATTATCACGGCGTGGGTCCTTTCAATGTGGAAACAGGACAATCTCTTCCTTCATCTTCTGATATTCCAACATATACCGAAATATTCGGTCAGACTATTGTTAATTTGGCGCGGTCTGATTCCCGTATTGTTGCTATTACCGCCGCGATGTGTGATGGCACCGGACTGGATCAGTTCTGTCAGGAATTTCCTAAACGCTTTTATGACGTGGGCATAGCGGAACAGCATGCGGTGACCTATGCCGCAGGCTTGGCCGCACAAGGTTTTATTCCTGTAGTCGCCATATATTCAACTTTTCTGCAAAGAGCCTATGATCAAATTGTATATGATGCTTGTCTGCAAAAACTGCCGGTTGTTTTCGCTATCGACCGCGGCGGGCTTGTTGGTGAGGATGGCGCTACACATCAGGGCCTCCTTGATTATTCTTATTTGCGTTCTATTCCTAATATTATTGTCATGGCGCCCAAGGATGAAAATGAACTGCAGCACATGATTAAGACTGCCGTTGATTGCGGCCGTCCGGTTTCGTTGCGTTATCCGAGGGGTAAAGGAGTAGGCGCACGTTTGGATGATGAAATAAAAAAATTGGAGATAGGCAAAGGCGAAATACTGCAGGATGGATCCGATCTGGCCCTCATCGCCATCGGTTCGGTGGTAACTCCGGCTCTTGCCGCGGCAAAGCGTCTTTCTGAAGAAGGATTTAATGTCAAAGTTATTAATGCCCGTTTTGTTAAACCTCTTGACGAAGAACTGATTCTGAATACGGCGGCAACAATTAGAAAAATTATTACAGTTGAAGAAAACATGCTTCAAGGTGGTTTCGGTAGCGCTGTTCTGGAATTATTGGCTGAAAAGAATATAACCGGTGTTCAGGTAAAGCGGTTGGGTATTCCTGATGAATTTGTCAGTCATGCCACTCAGGCGCAGCAACGCCATAAGTACGGCATTGATGAAGAAGGTATTATTCTGGCAATAAGAGAAATGCTGTCAAACAAATCCGATAAATAATAATTTTTGTACCAGCGTCCCCCAATTATTCCCCCTTTATATTATATATACAGTGCGGCTAAACTCGGTTTAGAGAAAATTCTCGTGCGGGACAGGTTTCTTGAGGCTTTCCAAACATCGATTGATGTTGCTGGCCCGGCATTCCAAATAGCATTTTTTCATATCAAGGTTTTTTATGATCTTCTGCCTCCTCGACATGATGGTAGCAATGGGCTCATTGATGGCGTTACCAAAGCACAGCTGTTTATTGCGGGTTTCAATCTGATGGCAGCAGACATAGTAGTCGCCATGCACATCGATTGCGGCGATCATCATGTAGGCGTGGCAGAAAGAAAAGCCATGGAGACGCTTCTTCAAAAAGGGGTTGATAATGTCCCATTTGTTGCTGCGAATGATTTTGAAACAGGGGTGTTCCAGCGGTGAGCTGCGCTCAAGTTGATCCATTATGCGGATGTACTGGGCCTTGCTGTATTTCATCCTCTCACCAGGCATGGTTTCCACCGGACGGATCTGGATATAGTCCACGCCCAGACGTGAGGCCAGATTGATTTCATCCAATACGTCCTGAAGGTTGTGTTTGTTGATTACCGACTGGAGCCCGATAGTGGTTGTGGATCCCAGCTGCGTTTTAATTTCTACCAGACGGCGGATGTTCTTGATGACCTCTGAGAAGCCGGCGGTGCCCCTGATTTGCCGGTAAACGTCTGGAGTAGAAGCATCCAGCGAGATGCGGCACCAGGTGCAATGGCGAAGAATGCTTTTAAAGAGTTGATCGTTGCCCTGCAGCAGATTGGTGATCAGGCCTGAATCCATTTGATGCTTGGCAATCATCCTTATTGCCCTGGCGCAGCCGGGATGCAAAGTGGGTTCGCCGCCACCACTTAAAATAATCGCTTTGGTTCCGGCTCTGGAAAGTTTGCCAAGAATAATGTCAAAATCTTTTAGTGTCATGGAGGATAGTGATTTTGGGTATTGACAATAATAACAGGAGTTATTGCAACGTTCGGTGAGATGAATTTCTACTGTAACCGGGGGGACAAGCGTGCCTTGCTTCCATCTGTTTATAATTTCAGGGTGATGGAAAATCTTGTCGGTGCTTATATAAATGCTGCCTGCTTTTATGGATGAACCCGGGGCCGGGAGTCTAATTGGATTCGTCATTTTTCACCTTTCACCTGATATCCGAGTTGTTTGAGAAAGGGCAGCCAGAAATCCGGTCCATGCTTCTCCCAGGCATGACAGGCAAAGGGCAGCTGCCGGTGGTTGCGCTTGAAACAGTAGGCCGGATTGCATTCGAAGGAAAAGCTGGCTGCCACCTTGAAGGTAGGAACGCGGAATTGTTTGTAGAAGGTTGGTACCAGGATAGACCAGAAAAAATCTTCATTGGTGGCTGTTTTGTAACCTTGCTGCCATAACTTTTCCGCCCAGATACGGAAGCGTGTCACTTCTTCCCGATGGTCGGTTAACACTCTGATAAAAGTCTGCACTTTGCGAAGCGAAAAACCGCCATTGCCCACCTGATAATCCCTGCCGAAGATGGAGCGAAGCCGCAGGAATTTCTGGGAACGATGCCAGGGAGACATAAAGTCCCTGGCGTAAGGATGTTCACGGGCAAGATTAAACACCCAGGGAGCTCCGATAAAATCGTAGGGCTGCTGACACCAGAAAGCCAGCTGATCTGAAAAGACAATGGAATCCAACTGGGCCACCAGGATGTGTGAATAGTTGTTAAAGGTTTCATAGAATTCCAGTGAACAAAAAAGGCGGTCGTAGTTGAGGATGCTTTGGAAGTGGATGGCGGGAAAGTAGATGGTCTGCCCTCCGGAAGCTTTAACAAAAGCCGGATCAATGCCCGCAGGCAGGGCAAAAAGCAGGGGATAAGATTTCAGAGTTTTTACTATTTGGGAAAGGGCAAAGGCTTCATTGACTGTTAGGGTGCTTTTATGAAAAGGAACTACCACCGCCACCTTTTCCAGCATAATTACCTCTTGAGGAGTGCAAAGAGCGCTGCTTCCAGATTAGTTTTTGCTTTGAGGAGATTCCAGTTTTCTTCTACATGCCTTCTCGCCCTCTGGCCGAACTGGTGGGTGTAGCTCTTGTCTTTGAGCGGACTGCAGGGGAGCCTGCCAAGGAGTTCAGGGTTGTCGTCAGGGGCCAAAAGACCGTTCACACCTTCCTCAATTTTTTTGATAAGAAACTGCTTTTGCATGGTTGAACTATAGGAAGGCTGGTCCTGTATGTCAAGGTAATCTTGACCACAAAATATGCAGTGCGACACGAATAACAGCACTGATTGTCGAAGGGGAAATTCTAGGAAGTTTGATTCAATCTTGTTTTACCTTACAATATCTGGTAGTTCACAATACAGGAATGGGCGAATGAAAGAAACTCAAAAAATTCGTTTGGATAAATTGCTGATTGACCGCGGAATCGCGCCCACGCTGGAAAAAGCCCGCGCGCTGATTCTGGCCCGGGCGGTCAAAATCAACGAAACATTTGTGGATAAAGCCGGCACCCCTGTTCCTGTTGACGCTGAAATACATATAAAGGGTGAAGACAATCCTTACGTGAGCCGCGGGGGATTAAAACTGTCCGGGGCCTTAAAAGAATTTCAACTGGATGTGGAGAATATTGTCGCTTTTGATGTCGGGGCTTCCACCGGAGGTTTTACGGATTGCCTTTTACAGGCGGGCGCCCGCAAAGTTTACGCTCTCGATGTCGGCTATGGCCAGTTGGCGTGGAAATTGCGCGAAGATAAGCGTGTTGTTGTGATCGAGCGCACGAATGTTCGTTATTATGACGGCGCTGATCTGGATGAACAAATTGATTTAGCCGTCATCGACGCTTCTTTTATTTCTTTGAAAATTGTTATTCCCGCGGTTGTAAAATTTCTGGGAGATGGGGCGCGAATTCTGGCGCTGATTAAGCCGCAGTTTGAAGCCCGGCGGGACGAAGTAGGCGAGGGAGGCGTGGTCAGGGACGCCGCTGTTCATGAGCAAGTGGTGCGGGATATCAGCGGATTCTGCGAGTCACTGCAATTGGAAGTGGAAGGAACCTGCGCATCGCCTATTTTAGGCCCGGCGGGTAACAGAGAATTTTTTATTTTGGCGCGAAAGAAAGAGTAAAATGGAAATTAAACTTGCCGAGACCGCTGGATTTTGCATGGGCGTGCGCAGAGCCGTGGATATTGTGCTGGAAATAGCCCAGCATGAAACCAGCCGCCGGATTTATACTTACGGTCCATTGATTCATAATCCGCAAACAATTGAATTGCTCAAGAGCCGCGGCGTCAAACCGATCGAAAATATCGAGGAAATAAAAGACAAAGAGAACGCTATCCTGATTATTCGCGCTCACGGAATCGCTCCGGCCGAAAGAAAAAAAATCAAGGAAAGCGGAATTAAAATTGTTGATGCCACCTGCCCAAAAGTTGGTTACGTGCAATCCATCATCAAGAAACATGCGGCTCTTGATTATACAGTGGTGATCGTGGGCGATAAAGAACATCCGGAAGTTGACGGCCTTTTGGGTTACACCGGCGGCCGGAGCATTATTCTGGCCACGTTGGATGATGTGGATAAATTATCTTCCATTGATAAAGTTTGTGTTGTTGCTCAAACAACGCAAGATTCTGATAATTACGGCAAGATTGTTGAAAAAATAAAAGAAATCTGCCCTCAGGCAATTGTCTTTAATACTATTTGTTCTTCAACGGAACAAAGGCAGGCGGAAGTTATAGCAATGGCAGGCGAGATGGATGCGATGTTCATCGTCGGCGGGAAAAACAGCGCCAATACAAGAAGACTGGCTGACCTTGCTCAAAAACAACAATCTTCCACTTTTCACATCGAAACAACAGCTGATATGGAAAATATTAATTTCGGTCCCTACAATCGCATTGGAGTTTCGGCGGGCGCTTCCACTCCGAACTGGATCATCGATAGAGTGATGGATAAACTTATGGAAGGTCAAAGCCGTAAGCTGAAAATGATGGGCAAATTGCTCAATCTTTGGATACTGGCAATTAAAACTGATATCTATTCAGCTCTTGGTGCCGGCTGTCTTTGTCTGGTTTGTATGCTGTTGCAGGGAATACCCGTGAGTCTGTCCTTCATAATGATTGCCTCTTTTTTTGTATACGCGATGCATGTTTTAAACCGGCTGCTTGGCCGCAAACCGGTCGGTCTTGTCGGTTCCTTCCGGGAAGAGAGTTACCGCCGGTATGGGAAATTATATTGTTACACAGCTTTGCTTTCTATCGCGGTTGCTCTTGTGCTGGCTTTTAATAAAGCGTTTTTTCTTTTTCTTTTTTTATTTATGATTTCGCTTGCCGGTGTAATTTATAATATAAAAATTCTGCCTAAAAAATGGCACTTCCAGAGTTTTAAAGATTTACCCGGTTCGAAGAATATATTTATGTCCGCCGCGTGGGGAATGGTAACGGCAATTTTACCTGCTTTAAACAAAGAATATTACTATCAAGCCGGTTTAATTATCGCTTTCAGTTTTACCTTTGGACTCGTTTTTATCCGTTCGGCAATGTCGGATATTCTGGAAATTCAAAGTGATAAATTAATAGGACAAGAAACGATTCCCGTGTTTTTCGGCAAAAAAAGAACGATAACAGTTCTCGAAATTATTTCATTGATATTATTAGCTCTTCTTCTTTTTTCTTATCCGGCAGGTTGGGCTTCGTCTTTGAGTTTTTTTCTGCTTGTCTGTGTATTATATCTATGGATTTGTTTTCAGTTTTGTGATAAAAAACCTGGGCTTTCCGGGGCTGTTAAGGAAGGCCTTCTGGAAACCAGCTATATTATAGCTGGTTTTTGTGTTTTCATGTGGCGTATTTTCTGATATGGAATTATTTCCCGGGGAAGAAGGGGGGTTTTAAAATTATGAAAAAAAATATTTTCGCGAAACTTATTTTAATGATTTTTGTTTTGACAACAATCGCTTGCAGCGGATTGCGTTTTTCTGAATCAGCGCCGGAGGCAAAAGGTTTTCATCCGCAAAATGTGGCCATATTCCCGGTGGAAGTTTGGAATAATGAAGAAACAAAAGCTGTAAAGGTAGTAATGGAACAAGTTATCGCGGGTTCACTCGTTGAAAAAAAATGGTTCGCCAAAGTAATAGATAAGGAGAGCCTGGATAATCAGCTTCTGGCCGATGAAGAATTGAATAAGGCAATGAAGGAATATCTTTCTAAATTGCAGGAAGTTAAATTTTCCGATCCTGATTTAAGCCAAAAAATCGGCGAATTAGCCAAGGTTGACGCGTTTTTGCTGGTGTCAATTGATGAGTGGAATTATGTCGTCGAGAAGGATGAAAACGTGGCTAAGGTTGGCATGACCATGAAATTATACGAGGCTTCTACTGGCAAGTTAATGTGGAAAGCCGGACAGGATATAAAGAAAAATTATTTAGTGATAAAACCGGATTTGACGAAAATAGCCCGTGATGTTATTCGTCAAATGATTGATTACATGCCGCATTAAGCGGATGGAAAGATGATTTAAACCGATGAGGGAGAAAGTATATGAAAGAAGAGGTGCAAAAAGCTATTGATCTTGTCAGGCCAAGTCTGCAGGCTGATGGCGGGGATGTTGAACTTGTAGATGTCAGCGCGGATGGAATAGTAAAGGTGAAGCTGACCGGAGCTTGCCGCGGTTGTCCCATGTCTCAAATGACTTTGAAGTCGGGGATAGAAAAGATAATCAAAAAACAAGTGCCCGATGTAAAAGAAGTCGTCGCCGTTTAATGTTTTGCGGCGTGGCAAGAAAAATGTTTTGATTTACGGCAATATGGTTAATGGCTCGATGTTTTCCCTGGATGAACCGCTTGTTTTGTCGTCGCTGTTTATGATAATGGTAAAACAATAAAATCAGCTTTTGTGAATTGATGGTTATAATTTGATTTCATTTAACAAAGATTTCCTGACAGAGAAATTTGTGAGGGAATTTTAATTTTGTTGAAATAATTATTAATAAAAGGAGCATAAAGAATTATGGCGTATGTTATTACTGACGAATGTATCGCTTGCGGTTCTTGTGAAAGCGAATGTAGTGTGGAGGCGATTTCTGAAGGCGAAGATAAATATGTTATCGACGCTAAACTTTGCACCGATTGTGGTAGTTGCGCTGAGCAATGTCCGGTGGAGGCAATCGTGCCCGGTGAAGGGAAATAATATATTTGCGGCAGACTTATAACTGGGAATAAATCCGTATTAAATCGGATATATTCCCAGTTTTCCCTTTAAATACAAAAAATACAAACCATCCTCACTTGTCACTGAGTACGTCTTGTTATTTTAAAGAAAATCGGGCCAGTTATTTCAGGTGCTGTAAAATAGTTTCTTAAAGATTAGGCGTGGGAGTTTGATCCAGTGAAAAAATTTATTACTTTTGAAGGTATCGAAGGTTCAGGAAAATCAACTCAAATAAAACTCGTTGCCGAATATTTAGTTGAAAAAAATATACCGCTTCTTGTTACCCAGGAACCATCAGGGACCAATATAGGCCGGAAAATTGGCGGCATTCTTTTTAACAGGGAGCATCATAATATGTGCGCGGAGACGGAAATATTTTTATTTTGTGCGGCGCGGGCGCAACATGTCCGGGAGATGATTATGCCCGCATTAAAACAAAACAAGGTTGTTTTATGCGACAGGTTTTCTGATGCCACTTATGCCTATCAGGGTTTCGGTCGCGGCCTCGATCAGGAATTTATCAAACTGATAAACGACTATTCAGCGATGCTTTTAAAACCGGATTTGACTTTACTTTTTGATTTGCCGGTAGAAATCGGATTGCAAAGAGCGACCGAGCGAAATAACCGCCTTGCAAAACCGTCTTCCACCGACAGATTTGAAAAAGAAAATATGGATTTCCATAGGCGAATTCGTGAAGGTTATCTCAATATTTTGAAAAATGATCCTGACCGTTTCCGCTTAATTGACGCGGCGCGTGATGTTGAAACGATTCAAAAAGATGTGCGCACGTATATTAATAATTTCATAAATCTGAAAGATTGATTTTTAAAAGTATCATTTAATTATGTCATTTCACGATATATACGGTCATGAAAAAAAGATAGAAATTATCAAAAAAACCCTGGCTCAAAAACGGGTAGGGCACGCTTATCTTTTCAGCGGTATTCAAGCTATCGGCAAAAAAATTTTAGCCCGGGAATTTGTCAAGGCTCTCAACTGCGAGAAGGGCGATATGCTCCATGATTCTTGCGGTGAATGCTCTTCCTGCCGGAAAATACAGAAGGGAGGACATCCTGATGTCTTTTCCGTCGAAGCAGATGGTCAATTTATTCGCATTGACGCCATTCGCGAAATTCAGGAGCAGATGAAATGTAAGCCGCTGGAGGCGAGGCGGCGCGCTTTTATTATTGATGATGCCGATAAGATGAACGATCAGGCGGCAAACGCGCTTTTAAAGGTGCTGGAAGAACCATCTTCAGCCAATATATTAATTCTGGTTACAGCCCGGCCCTACTCAATGCCCTCGACAATCATTTCCCGTTGCCAGCATATGCGTTTTAATCCGTTGCGTTTTGATACAGTGGCGAAATTTCTTGTCGATAGAGAAGATATGGATAGCCAAAGCGCTTTGCTTTTGGCCGGATTATCAGGCGGCTCAATTGGCCGCGCTGTGGAATTAAACAAAGATGATATCGTCGCCTATCGCGCCGCATTGCTTCAACTGTTTTCCACAACACGCAGCAATGATCTGTTCAGTTTAATTAATTTCGCGTCCTTTCTGGGACAGGGGAAAAAGGAAGTCAAACAAGGGCTGAATATTCTTAATGCTTTTTTTCGCGACGTTCTCGTTTTTAAGGAAACCCAAAAAGAAGAAATGTTAATTAATCAGGATAATTCTTCTTTTATTTCCAATCATGCGGCGCGTTTATCCGGCGAGCAAATTCTTCAGAATATCGCGCTGGTGGAAAAAGCGGAGAAGATAATGGAGCAGAATGTCAACAAATCATTGACATTGGAAACAATGGCATTTAAGTTAAATTATAGTGAGTCCCAGATTTCAGAAGCAAAGCGAGCTGAAATTTGATGGACATAGTGATACTCGTTGAGAACGAGTGAAACGAAGCTCGAAACGTAAGTGGAACTATCCAATAGCCTTTGGCTATTGGGAACTATCCCAGAAGCGAAGCGAAAGGGGATTGAGGCTCACTGAAAACAAACGAAGTTAAGTTTGAAGCATTAGTCGAACAATCCCGCGACAAGCGGAGGGTAGTGAAACTCAAATTTTAAGAATGTAGTGAATAACCTAAAGGTCACACGTTAAAATTTGTTAGTTGAACTATCCTGCATAAACACGGGTATAATGCCCCGCTTCTCGGGGCTAATTAGAGTCGCCAGGGGATTTATACCCGTGATTAAAAAAAGGCAGGATGAAAATTGCTTACAAATATTATCGGAGTTAAGTTTAAAAAAGAAGGCAGAATATACAATTTCAACGCCGCCGATCTTATTCTTCATAAAGAAGATCAGGTTATTGTCAATACCGATAACGGTCTTTCGCTGGGTGTTGTCGCCGCTGATGTGAAAAGGTGTGCGCCATCGGATGTGCCGGCAAATCTTAAAAAAGTCGTCCGCAAAGTTACGGCGGAAGACATGCGGCGTAAAGAAGAAAATGATAAGTTAGAAGACGAGGCCTGGGATTTTTGTTTGGAAAAGATTCAGAAAAGAGAGCTTTCCATGAAATTGATTGATGTAGATTGCCTCTTCGAAAAGAATAAAATTATTTTTTACTTTACCGCGGAAAACAGAGTAGATTTCCGTGATTTGGTTAAAGACCTCGTTCAAAGATTCAAGATACGAATAGAACTGAAGCAGATCGGCGCCCGTCAGGAAACACGCATTACAAAAGGTATCGCCGTTTGCGGCCGGGTGGTTTGTTGCGCCGGGATATTGCAGAATCTGGAGAGAGTTACGGTTAAAATGGCCAAGGAGCAGAGCATGTCGCTTAACCCGGAAAAGATTTCCGGATTGTGCGGCCGGTTGATGTGTTGTCTGGCTTTTGAACATGAAGGATACGCTGGACGGAAAAAATGTCCTAAGGCTGTTAAGGACATCGGCAATGACGCGACGGCAGACATGCAGACAATGGATTTGGAAAAAATGGACGAAGATGAAGATTTTCAGTAATTAGTATGGAGATTCTTTTAATATGTCAAAATCATTTTATATAACAACGCCGATTTATTACGTTAACGCTTCGCCGCATATCGGACATGCCTATACGACAATTGTCGCCGACGTTCTGGCCAGATATCATCGTATGGCCGGCGAGAAAACTTTTTTTGTCACCGGTACCGATGAACACGGCGATAAAATAGCTGAAGCGGCGCAGAAAGCCGGAGTAACTCCCCAGGAATACGCGGATAAAATCAGTGCGCAGTTCCACGACTTATGTCCTAAACTTGACATTACGAATGATTATTTCATCAGAACAACCGATGCCAACCATATCGAAACAGTGCGTTACATTTTGCAGAAAGTTTATGATTCCGGCGATATTTATTTCGGTAGTTACGGTGGTTATTATTGTTTCGGCTGTGAGAGATTTCTGACTGAAAAGGAGATAGTCGATAATAAATGTCCCGAGCACGGTAGAGAGCCTGAGTATATAGAAGAAAAAAATTATTTTTTCAAAATGAGCAAATATCAGGATTGGCTAATTGATCACATTAAGAAAAATCCTGATTTTATAAGGCCGGAAAGATACAAAAATGAAGCGCTGGCGTTTTTGCGCGATCCTCTGGAGGATCTTTGCATATCGCGTCCCAAATCCCGCCTGCAATGGGGTATTACCCTCCCATTTGATGAAAACTATGTAACCTATGTCTGGTTTGACGCTTTGATTAATTACGTTACCGCTCTTGATTATCCCAACGGAAAAAAATTTAAGACATTCTGGCCTGCGGCCGAACATCTTATCGCGAAAGATATTTTAAAACCGCACGGCATTTACTGGCCGACAATGCTCAAGGCGGCCGGTATTGAACCTTTTCAGCACTTGAATGTGCATGGTTACTGGAATTCAGATCAGAGCAAAATGTCCAAAAGCCTTGGTAACATTGTCCGGCCGCTTGATTTAAAGGATAAATACGGTTTGGACGCTTTCCGTTATTTTCTTCTGAGAGATATGGTCTTCGGGCTGGATTCCAATTTTTCCGAGGAAGCTTTTGTCCAGCGTTTAAATTCCGATTTAGCCAATGATCTGGGCAATCTGGTCAGCCGCGCCATTACCATGGCCATTAAATATTGTGACGGAAAGGTGCCGGAAATCAGCAGCAAAGAGAAAAATCCGGCGCTACACGAAGCCGCTCTGAAAACAGTCGCGGAAGTCGAAGCCAGTTTTAAGGATATGTCTCTGCATAAGGCCTTAATTGCCATCTGGGATTTTATAAATATCACCAATAAATATATTGTCGAGAATGAGCCTTGGACTCTGGGAAAAGATCCGGCGAACAAGGGAAAATTAACGGCGATTATGTATAATTTACTTGCCGCCATGCGGGCGATAGCTATTTTGCTCACACCTTTTATGCCGCAGACCGCGGGGAAAATTCTGCGGCAAATCGGAGTGAAGGAATCTCAAAAGATGAATTTGTCCGTTATCCGCAAAGATGATACTTTAACCGCGGGGAGTCCTTTGACCCGCGGCGAATCTTTATTCCCGCGGATCAGCCAGGAAAAAGAAAGCCAGACTTTAGAAAAGACAAAACCTGTAATTGATTTAAAACCGGAAATTGACTATGAGGAATTTGCCAAGGTCGATTTACGTGTAGGGAAAATTCTGGCGGCTGAATCTGTTCCCAAATCCAATAAACTTTTAAAACTTAAAATCGATATCGGTGAAGAGCGGACAATCGTTGCCGGAATCGGAAAAGATTACACTCCCGCGGAATTAATCGGCAGAAAAATAGTAGTTGTTGCCAATTTAAAGCCGGCGAAATTAATGGGAGTAGAATCTTACGGTATGCTTCTGGCTACCGATACTGATAAAGGGTTGACCGTTCTGACATTTGACCGTGAAGCGCAAACAGGTGGAAAAATCCGGTAACCGCTCTTCTTTTAAAGAAGAACGGCTACCGGTGTTTTTATATAATATCCCGTTCTAATCTTTAAGGAGTTTCTCAATTACTGGAGGATCAAATCCGTCAATCACCTGACCTTTTATATAAAATAACGGTGTTCCTCTGAGTCCGATCTGCGAGGAGATCTGCATATGCGTTTTCACAATATCATCCACTTTTTTGTCGGTACAGATAGACAGAGGGGCGTTATTGTCAAGCTTTCCGTTCATGACATCCTCGTATGTCTTTAATACATCTTTTGAACATAAGATATGTTTGATCTTATCTCCCGATTCTTTAGACAGCGGGAAAAAGAAAACATTCACGGTTACGTCCTTACGCTGGGAAAAGAATTTATAAGCCTGACGGCAGTGATAACAATTGGGATCCATAAATTCCACGACAGTTATTTTTCCGTTGCCGATTTTCAGAGCGCTGTCCAGAGGTAATTTAGTCATCTTTTGCGCCATCTTCTTTAAATAGCTTTCCCGTGTTATGTTTACTCCGTTTTTGGAAACTAAACTGCCATAAAGTATCACATCATCTTTCGGCATGTAATAGTAAAGCTGATTGCCGGTATAGACTTCATAAACTCCTTTAATCCCCGTAGGAGTAATGCTCTCAAAATTATTTTTGGGAAAGTCTTTCTTGAACTTATCTGTGGGAGATACCGAGGTTACATTTTTAGCAAACACACAAGTTGGAAAGAGTAAAAGAATAAATAAAAAGATTGCCGTTAATTTTTTCACTGCCCGCCTCCTTTAAAAAAGATTTGTAATTATAAATATAATTTACGTCCATGTCTAGTTAAAAATTAATTGTATTGCCTTAAGATTTAATATTCTGCAATATTTTGAATCGTACTGAAATCAATTTAACCTTGACAAGGAAACCTTTCTGCCTTTATACTCCGCGACTCAAAGGTAAGTTTCCGTGAAAATAGAAAAATCGCCTATGTGCGTAAAAATTAGCATCGTTTAAGAAAGGAGAAAGATATGAATTTTTTACTGCAACCGAAAAACTACAAGAGTCTCATGGCCGATAAAGGCTCAAAGGCCATTATGGACAAGACTATCGCCTTCTTCGAGAAGATGGGCAAGACCAGGCTTCTTGATGACTACAACAAAAAGGTCTGGTACCGTGAGTTTGTTGATTTCATCGGCAAGGAACAGATATTTGCCAAACTGCTCACTCCCAAACAATATGCCGGAGGCGATCCTGATGCCCGCTGGGACACGGCGCGCAACAGTGAATACGCAGAGCTTCTGGCCTTTTACGGTCTGGGCTACTGGTATTGCTTTCAGGTAACCATTCTGGGACTGGGCCCCATCTGGATGAGCCCTAATGAAACGGCAAAAAAGAAAGCGGCCAAGCTCCTCAAGGAAGGGGCGATCTTTGCCTTCGGTCTCTCCGAGAGGACTCACGGCGCTGACATCTATTCTGTGGAGGCAACACTCACCCCGAAAGGTGATGGTACCTATTTGGCTAACGGTGAAAAGTATTACATCGGCAACGGCAACGAGGCCGAGATGGTCTCCACTTTAGGTAAGATCAAGGATGGCTCTGATGACTATACTTTCTTTGTTACCAACTACCGCAATAAGGCCTATGAACTGAAGAAAAATGTCATCTCCCATCAGGAGTATGTATCCAACTTCGCATTGCACGACTACCCCATAACCGAAGACGATATCCTCTCCCGTGGTTCCCATGCCTGGGACTCAGCGCTGAATACCGTAAATATCGGTAAGTTCAACATTGGTCCGGCTTCCATCGGTATTGCCGAACACTGCTTCTATGAGGCCATCACTCACGCTTCCAACCGTATTCTCTACGGTATGAAGGTTACGGACATGCCGCACGTGAAAAAGAACTTCATGGACGCCTGGCTGCGCTTAGTAGGGATGAAACTCTACCAGCGCCGCGCCACCGATTATTTCCGGGGCGCGTCAGACAATGACCGCCGGTATCTGCTGTATAACCCCACGAGCAAGATGAAGGTGACCCTGCAGTCCGAAGAAGTTATCAATCTGCTCTGGGACGTGATCGCCGCCAAGGGATTTGAGAAGGATACCATTTTCCATATGGCCGCTACTGATGTACGCGGCCCGTCCAAGCTCGAGGGCACAGTGCACGTGAACGTACAGCTCATTCGCAAGTTCATCAAAAACTACTTCTTTAGCCCGGCTGAGTATGTCCCTGCGGCACCCGACTTCTCATTTAATGATGACTCGTTCCTGTTCAACCAGGGCCCTACCAAGGGCTTGGGCAAGGTCCAGTTCCACGACTACAAACCTGTCTTTGAGGCTAATAAAGGCCTGCCCAATGTGGCCACCTTCATCAAGCAGATCGATATCTTCAAAGAAATGCTGGAGAAGGCCGGACCCGACAAGGCGCAGGATATGGACCCCACCTTCTCTCTGCCGGTGGGCGAGATGTTTTCCATCGTTGTCTACGGCCAGCTGATTCTGGAGCAGGCTAAGTTCGACGGACTTGATTCGGATATTCTGAATCAGATTTTCGACTTCATGGTGCGTGACTTTGCTCACTTTGCTCTGCAGATTTATGGCAATCACACGACCACCGACGAGCAACGGACATACTGCACAAAGATCATGCTCATTAAGGCAGTCGCGAATCCCGAGCAGTACAACAAGGTCTGGGAAAAGTATGTTTCTGTTTTGGATGGCGAGTACCAGATGAACGAATAAGACAAAAAAGGTTTTGCTCGTGCTTAATAGTTTGTAAATGATTGTGAGAAAAGCAGGCAGATTATAGAACAGATGGAAGAAGCGTTTGAGTCTTTCATCTATAAACGATTTTATGTTCTAAACTGTTGAGATAATCAACATTTCATATCATCTGGTAGCTTTTTTCCCGAAACAGCCGTAAGCACGCGTCTGCCGCTTTGCTATCATAGAGAGTTCCCGCGTTTTTTTCGACCTCTGCAAGCGCGATTTCAATTCCCAGCGCCGGTCTGTAAGGACGGTATGACATCATGGCTTCGACCACATCCGCGACGGCAATAATACGGGCCTCGATGAGGATGTTTCCGTCCTTTAAACCCTGCGGATATCCGGAACCGTCAATACGTTCATGGTGCTGGTGGACGATGTCGGCTAATGGCCAGGGGGATTCAACGCCTTTAATGATTTCGTAACTGTACTGAGAGTGATTTTTAATAAGACAAAATTCAAGGTCAGTAAGAATAGCAGGTTTGCAAAGGATTTCTGATGGCACCGAAATTTTTCCGATATCATGAATGGCGCCGGCCATACGGATTGCTTCAATTTTGTCGTGAGGAAGTTTCATCTCCGTGGCAATGGCGCGGGCGAGATCGGCAACCCTCTTCTGATGACCAGCCATATAAGGATCTCTTGCTTCCGATGCCGTGCCCAATACCTGAATAGTTGTTTTAATGGACTGCCTCAGGTTTTCCAATATCTCGTTGAGTTTTTCTTCGGCCCGCCTGCGCAAGGTGATGTCCTGATATATAACCTGAGACTGATTTTTTCCGTTCCAGAATATTTGCTTGCGAAAAACATAGAGATGGCGCAGTTCGCCGTTTTTTCTCACGATGCTTACTTCATATTCAGACGGGCCAAATTCGCCCCGCACTCTTTTTCTTTTTCTTGTCTGAAATTCAGCGTAGCTCTCCGGTGTATAACGTTCTTTCGGGGTCGTGTTTTTCAGTTCCTCAATGCTGTCAAATCCATATATATCCAAAATTGCGCTGTTGGCGTAAATTGTCTCGCCTTCCGCGGTTGATATACGCACGCCCAGCGGGGATTCATCAAAAGAATGACGGAAATTTTCTTCACTCTTTCTCAAAGAATCCTCTATTTGTTTACGCTCGGTTATATTCCTGCCTTCGCCCAGAACGGATAATGGTTTTCCGTTTACATCCCGGATGAAACTGAAAGAACTTTCAATCCATAAAGTCTGGCCGTCTTTACAGTGGCATTCGAATTCCAGCAAACGTTTTAAGGAATAGCTTGGAGGGGCCGCCAGAGCCTTGGGCATTTCCATGAAAAAAAACTCCATCGCTTTCGGAAAAGATGCCTCAGTAAGGAACTTATCCAACGGGAGTTGTAAAAGCTCGTCCAATGTGTATCCCAGTAGCTTCTCCATAGACGGGCTGATATATGTCCATTTTAAGTTCATATCCATGAGCCACACATGGTCTTTCATGTGGTCGGCCAGGAGACGGTACTTGGCTTCGCTTTGTTTCAGCAATTCTTCCGACCGCTTACGCTCGGTGATGTCATAAGTGATGGAATGAATCATATCCATTCCTCTTATTTTGATCATACTGCTGAAGACTTCGACATCTCTTACTGAACCATCCGCAAGGCGATGTTTTGATTCGAACTGATTTTTCTCATTGAGGAGTACTTTCTTCGTTTCTGTATTAATTTCTTCACGTGAAAGAGTGTTGATCTGCGCTATATTCATCTGCATCATTTCTTCGCGTGTCCAGCCATAATATTGAGCTGCCGCATGATTTATATGGATAATTTTTCCGGTGCCAGGATCTATTATAATGCCGGGTGCCACATGGTCTTCAAAGAATTTTCTATTGTTTTCAACGCTTTGCTTCAGTTCTTCTTCGAGCAGCTTGCGCTCGGTGATATCTCTGATGATACCTATAACAGCCGGCTTGCCCTCATATTGGATAATCCTGGTGGAATTTTCCATTTCCTTGAAAGTCCCGTCCTTGCATAACATCTGAGTATTAAATATCTCGGAAACGGATTGGCCTCGCTCACGCTGGGAGAATCTCTCGCTTAGTTTAGGCGCGAAGTCGGGCGGTACCAGATCGAAAGTTGACATGCCGGTCAGTTCTTCAACGGTATATCCGGACATTTCCGCCATGCGTCTGTTGGCAAACTTAATAACCTTATCCTGAATGATGCTTACGCCATCCGTCGCGTTTTCCACAAGAGTAGAATATTTTTCTTCGCTTGCCCGCAGGGCTTCCTGCGTGCGTTTGCACTCAGTAATATCTCTGAAGGTGGCCACCCTTAGTGTGCGATCTTTGTATTTATACGGTTTGCCAACCATGGAACATACAAAGGTAGAGCCGTCTTTTCTTACTGCGGTAATCTCATATGGTTTATCATTTCCTGTATCAATATGTTTCAGAATGAGTTTCCATGACTCAGGGGAGGCACCATTTTTTACATACTTGCCGATCATCTCGGATAACTTATAGCCGAACATGCTGGCTAGCGCCTGATTAGCCTCGATGATAACGCCTTTATCGTGAATGGCGATTCCCTCTTCGGCCGCCTCTGAAAGCAGTCGGAAACGTTCCTCGCTTGCCCTCAGCTTTTCTTCAGTCTTCTCTCGAAGCGCCTTATCTGTTCGTTCGCTTTGGTTGGCGACATCTTGGACTTCGGTATTATTTTTATGCGTTTCGTCACTCTTTCTTTTCATTTTTCTTTTCCTCGTGCAGGGCCACTTGCATAGTGACTGATTCCGGCTCAAGTTTTTGTTGGATTATGGATACGCTGGGTAAAAGTACAGGAAGAATGATTTTGTGTCAATGAAATATAGACGATAAGATGTAAAAAAAGATGTTGTTATGCGATGGGCAATTGTTGGGAATGATGATTACTGTTGGTAATTAGTTTGGAGCCATTCATCAAATCAATGGCAGATTCCCTTACCTTTAGCCATTTCCAGCAATTTGCAGTTTCCCAATGCGCACGCTTTCTGCGCGTCAGAACAGCCAAGGGTGTTGTTGCCCTGCGACAAATAATCAATCCCCCTGTTGTTGTAAGCTTTGGCATAATCCGGCTGTAAGCGGATGGCCTGATTGTAGTCCTCGATGGCTCGCTGTTGCTGGCCAAAGCGATCGTAGGCAAAACCCCGGCCAACATAGGCCTCGGCATCATTCGACTTCAGGCGGATGGCTTCATTAAAGTCTTCGATGGCAAGCTGATAATAGCCGATTGCGCTATAAATAGTAGCCCTGTTGTAGTAGGCCTCGGTATAATCCGGCTTCAGGCGGACGGCCTGATTATAATCCTTGATAGCGGGCTGATACTGGCCAAGGTTATCGTAAGCAACACCTCTGTTGTAGAAGGCTTCGGCATCATTCGGCTGGAGTCCGATGGCATTATTCAAATATTCAATAGCCTTTATCGGGTCGGTATATTTTTTGCCGTCCGATAACGCGTTGGCCTTATCAAGCCAGTCCACCGCCGTTTCACTCATTGCCGTAGAGCAAAGAAATGTTAAAATAAAAAAAATGGAAACGATAACCTTGCGCATAACACCTCCGTTTATACGTTTACACCTTTATCATAATCATCGAAAAAATTGCATCAATGATTTTGATTTACAATTCAGCCAATTTTTTTTAATATAATTTTTCTATTTCCGTTGAATAAGCCTTCAGAGCCTCTTTGCGCTTAAGTTTCATGGTCTGGGTAACCAATCCATTTTCCAAGGTAAAATCTTCGCTGGTAAATATGAATTTCTGGGGTATTTCATATCCCCCATATGATTTTTTAAGATGCCTTTTAATTTCTTCCGATAAAAAATACTGGATATTCTTATCCTTTACTACTTCCCGAGGTGATCCCTGCGCCCATTTGGCGATCCGGTCATCTTTTTTCATTGTTGCGAAATCAGGGACGATCACAGCAATGTTGTAGGCCTTGCCTTCGCCCCATACAAATGCGTTGGTAATGTTATGTAACAGCTTGATGTCGGTTTCGATGGATTCAGGATGAATGTATTTGCCGTTGGAAAGTTTATATTCATCTTTAAATCTGCCCGTAATATAGAGAAAACCATCGTCGGTCAGGCGGCCCTGATCTCCCGTGCGTATTCCGGGAAAGCCTTTCCAATTGTCCTTCATCATGATTTTAGCGGTCTCATCCGGTTTATTGTGATATCCCATCATCACATGAGCGCCGTAAACTATAATTTCTCCATCATCGCTGTCATCATCAGTTACGGATTTGTCAATTTTTACGTGCATGTTTTCTACGCATTTGCCGACTGATCCATATCTGTTCCCCAGAAGCGGCGAATTCATTGTAATCGCGGGCGAGGTTTCGGTTAACCCGTAGGCATCGTAAGTGGGTATGCCGAGATCGGCAAAGAACATTGCTATCTCAGGATTCATTACCGCGCTGGCCGTAAGAACGCCTGTCAGCTTTCCTCCGAATCTTTCCCTGATTTTTGAAAATACGATTTTATCGAGTATTTTAAATTTCAAGGATTTATTCTCCTTGCCCCTGCATTTTACCGCTTCCCTGCACGTCATATCGAAAAGCATCTTTTTGAGCCCGCCATCTGCGTGCATTTTCGCCTGAATCCCGTCATAGATTCTATTGAATACTTTCGGTACCGCAATGAGATATGTAGGCCTGACCTTGAGGAAATCTTCCGCCAGCGTGTCGACCGATTCCATCAGCGCGATAGCTCCGCCGAACTGCATGAAATTGTGCAGCTCCGCGCTTAGCCCATAGCTGTGCGCCCACGGCAGTATGGCCAGAGAAATGGAATTTTCATTAAGAGCAGGATAGATGTGATAACCGGCCTGAGAACATGCGGACAGATTGCCGTGCGAAAGAAGCACGCCCTTGGGTTCTCCGGTAGTCCCGGAAGTATAAATCAATTCCGCCGGCTCTGCCCAATGAGGTTTATGCGACTTGACCGGATTTTTCTTTCCGGCTTCTTCCAGCGCCTGGAGGCTGTTGGGGCCTTCGCCGTAAATTATAAAAATATCTTTTAGACTTTCTATTTCATCTTTAAAATGTTTTATCTTTTCGAAAAGTTTTTCATCTTTGACAAAAAGATACTTTAGTCCGCTGTCCTTTATAATGTATTGCCATATCTTCATTAATTCATTTTCATACATCGGCACAAACATCGCGCCCAAGCCCTGTGAAGCGTTTTCAAATACATACCATTCGACGGAGTTTCCAATAATAACGCCTACCGCGTCACCCTTATTTACACCCAACTGGTGAAGGCCGCCCCTGGCGTTATTTATTCTTTCGGCGAGATGTTTGTAGGTTATCCATTCGTACTGTTTCGTTGTAAGATTTTTTGTTCCGATGGCGTTTCGATCGCCCCATTTGGCTGCCGTGTCTTCAAACAAATCGACGAGATTTCGCGGATGTTTGTAAAATTTATCCAACTCTTCAATTTGCTTTTCCGTATATACGATCATAATTTTCCCCCTCTATCTTTTGGTTCATTACTATGATCTGTCCCCGAAAAAATGGACACCTCTTTAATGTATTTTGACACTGTTTTGTTCGGAAAGCAACAGGGCTTTATCTGTGTTTATGGTTGATCAGGCGACGGTAGAAAGGGTAGGTAAAAAACGGCGCCGGTGAAAATGACATGACAAAAGGACAGTGAATTGCAGGGTTGTTTTTCCTGACGCGCCGCTTTTTAACTGTTCACAGAATTACAAATTAAACGGAATTGTCCCTGATTATCATAATCGCGGTAAAAACAATTGGGGCAGCGCAGTTGCGCAACAACTCATTTTTGTAACGTCTGAAGCTGCGTTTCCGTTCCGTTGTAATGCACCAGATTAACATTGCCGGTTATGCCGGTAACAACTCCGGTCATGGTATAATTCCAAAATGTCCATGCGGTCCAGGCATCAGGGGTGGAAGGAGAGGCAGTTGCATAATGACCGACCGTTAACGGCAAATCCCGGAAAGCCGTACACCCGCCAAGACAAGGATTCCCGCCAGGGGAATCATCCCCATTCCAGAATATTGCCGCGGTATAGATAATCGGCACCATTCCGGTATTTTCCTCAACATAGGCTACCCATTGCGCGATTTTACCGGCATACTCTTCGGCCTTAAGAGTAGAAGATTTAAGTTCGACATCCAACATCGGTGGCAAATCCCCGCTTGTCAGCGTGAACTGTTTACAAAATTTATCGGCCTGCAAAACAGGATCCTGATCGGGTTCAAAGAACTGGTAGGGAGCCCTTAAAACACCGGCCGCTTTTGCAGCAGGCCAGTTGTCAGCAAATTTTGAGTCCACATATTCTGTGCCGTCGGCGGCGCGAATGAACGCGAAGACAATACCGGCTTCCTTGACCCTAGCCCAGTCAATAGGACTATTCAAGTCTCTCACCATAACACCTTCCGTCAGCGAAGCTCCCGGATCTACACTTTTGGATGTCGGGACGTAGGCATATTTCAGAGTCCACGAGGCGGTGGATTCCGCGGAAGCTTGCGAGCCGCCGTGTACTGTTATTGCCCGGATTGTCACATTCGAGCCGTCGACGGTAACCGGTATCGGGAAAACGTATTTTGTTGATGAGAGTGTCGGCGCGGTATTATTAAGCGTGTAACGGATTTCATCACTCGCATTGGCTGAAGAGAGGGTTATTCTGAAAATCTTCGTATATTCACCACCGGCAGGCGCAATTACAGGTGGTTGTAATGTTGGTCCGTTACTGCTACCCCCACAGCCGAGAACGATAAAGACCGCAACCACCGCTATCATACTTTTTACCCAGTTGTATTTCATATCGAGTCTCCTCTGCTGTGATTAATTATTTTGATAAGACATTGCTATCCAGCGGATGGAATATAGGGGAATTCCATTTGTCTGTCAATTATTTTTACAGAATTACAAATTAGACGGAACAGTTCAGAATTATTTAGTCCTGAAATGTCTTTGCTCATTCAACCCATGTGGTCAGGTTCTCAGCTGGCTCGCGCTCCGCGCGGATTTGATTGGCCGGGAAATCCGGGTCCGGATAGCCGAGAGCAATGGCAATCATCAGACGTTTGTTTTGGGGAATACCGGTGTGCTCGCGAACCACGTCCGGATATAAAACGCCTTGGTCTTCTATGCAGATGCCTAAGTTAAAATGCAGGGCCGCAAGACATATGTTCTGCATCACCGCGCCTAGATCCAGCAATGGGCCTGCTTCGCCCAACACCTTGTCGGTTGCGATGATAATGGCCGCCGGGGCATCGAAAAAGCGAAAGCCGCGCTCCAGCCACCAGGCACGTTTTTCCTTATCTTCGCGGGGAATGTCCATGGCCTTGAACAACTGCTTGGCCAGAGTTACCTGACGATCCTTGTAAACACCCTCATTTGGCCAGCCCACCACCAGATGATCCGGCACAATGGGCGTACCTTTCTTTAGATTTTCCACTATGGCGGCTCTTAACCGGTTGAGCTTTTCGCCGCTTACCACCACAAATTCCCATGGCTGTGTATTCATAGCCGAGGGCGCCCGGCAGGCGATACTCAAAATTTCCTTGATTACGTCCTTGGGCACCGGCTTGTCTAAAAACGCCCGGATACTTTTGCGTTGTTGAATTCCTTCTATTAGCTCCATCTTGCCCGCTCCTTTAATGTTTAAAGAATTACAAATCAAATAGAACCATTTCGATTATTTTTAGAAGCGCTTGTTAGGTAACGTCCGTGGCACTAGCCAGTAGACTTGTCGCCTGTTCGATGGTCAGTGGGGGCTTCTTCAAGTGGACAACTGCGTGACAGTTGGGACAAATCGGTCGCATGTCGCAGATAGGATCAACTTGCCGCTTGCCAGGCTTCTCTCCTAATGGGCTCAGATGGTGGACTTGGATGAAGGAGGAAGCGATGGCGCCATAGCGGTCACCGAAAGTCATTCCACAGACAGCACACACACGCCCATAGTGCTTAAGGCACGCCTCGCGAGCAGCCGGATTGCGTTCGTACTTGTTCACGTAAACCTGTGTTGCGGCACCTTCCGCGAATTCAGTCGGAGATGCCATCTCGTCCGGGAAACCTAGGCCTCTGGCGCCGATGGCAGAAGCCCACGCACATTCGAGTACCAGAGCGATGTCCTCAGGAATATGGACCCCCGACATCTGCGTGCTCCAGTGGTAGTCGCGAAGTACACTCGACTGCAGTAGTTGATTGATGGGTAGCCGTGGCTCTTCGAAGAGCGCGTCGAAGGCGAGGTCAACGTAGTTCGTTACCATCCCCGTATTCGCACGGACGGGGTCCCAATGAGGCGCGGTGAACGGTGGGGACTTCGCCCATCCGGATCCCACGATTCCTCGAGGATTCTGACCGAGGCGAATCAAGAAGAGGCGATCACCGGGTTCGACGCTTCGACTGTTGCCTACGCTCCAGCGAACCCACGAAGAGCCATCGCTACGAACCTCATTGAGTTCATCTTCAAGCGTGCCCCATGGATACTTAAGCGGGTTCCAAGCTAGCAAGTATGTATTCAAATGATCCTCCCCAAGTTGCACCTAACAGTGTTTATATGGTGTAGAGGTATATTAAGTAGATATGGCGGAAGTGCATGGGAATCGAACCCACCTGGGACGGTTTTAGCGCCCCACACCGGATTTGAAGTCCGGGAGGCCCACCAGTGACCTTGGCACTTCCAGTTAGAAACTTAACTGCAAAATTGTAATGTGTCAACATGCAAAAAAATCGGGGATTCTTAAAATTGAAGGGACTCTGACCGGGATAAAGAGTCATCCAGTAATTGAACCGTCACCTGCGCGCCCTTTTTGATTCGGCTTTCGTTTTCTCCCATGACAATAAGGCCGTTGGCGGTGACCATTGATTTCAGAATGCCGGAGCCTTGATCGCCGGTTGTGCTGGCAACATATTTATCTTTTTCTTTTTTAACGACGGCACGGATAAAATGTCTGAAGCCCTCTTTTTTCTGAAATTCCTCAGTGCAGATTGCTTTTATCGTCTGGCGATATATTTTTGTATGCCCCTGCATTTTTAAAAGGGAAGGTCGCACGAACTGTTCAAAGGAAACCATCGCCGATACGGGATTACCCGGCAGGCCGAACAGGGGGACACCTTCAATGGCGCCGAAAGCCAGCGGTTTACCCGGTCTCATGGCCACCTGCCAGAAATGCATGGCGTTGCCGATTTCTCCCATGACGTTTTTCACAAAATCAAAATCGCCGACGGAAACGCCGCCGGAGGAAATAATCACATCGGCATCCAGAGCGGTTTTGAATTTTTTCTGCAAGTCAGATTTTCTATCTCTGGTAATTCCCATCATTATTGGTATAGCGCCGCATTCCAGCACTTGCGCCGCCAGTGAATAACTGTTGCTGTTGACAAGTTTACCAGGCGGAGGATCTGTTTCGATATTGACAAGCTCATCGCCGGTGGACATGATCGCCACGCGCGGCTTTTGATAAACACTGACAAAAGATTTGCCTAAAGAGGCCAGCATACCGATATGCGCAGGCCTAAGAGCGCTTCCCCTTTTAACAACCAATTCTCCTCTCTTAACATCTTCACCGGCGAAACGAATATTCTCTTTTTTTTGTACTGAACTGTAGATGATGACAGTCTTGCCGTTTTTTTGAGTGTCTTCCTGACGAATAACCGCATCCGCGCCTTCAGGAATTACCGCGCCGGTCATGATGCGGGCGGCTTCTCCTGCTTTTATTTTTTTCAGGGCGACTTTACCCGCCGGTATATCTTCGATGATTTTTAGTTGCAGAGGGTTGTTTTTTGTCGCGCCTTTAGTATCGGCATAGCGCACGGCATAGCCATCCATGGCCGAATTGTTGGCAGAGGGAATATTGCGCGGGGAGAAAATGTCCTCGCCGATGACTCTTCCGCGAGATTCCAGAATATTTATCTTTTCCAGACCCAGTGGCCGGAAATTAACGAGAATGGTCTTTAGTGCTTTTTCCACAGAAATCATATCTAATCTCCATTGAATTGATGGGCGACAGTTTATCAAAGACGGAGCGCTTGTCAATATATATTGGAAGCATATCGGGATTGGGTTCGATGCCACGCTGCTTGCAGTGGGGTTGTTCATTGAAAATTTGAGGGGAAATTTTTTTCATTGAATTATCCGGGAAAGAAGATTAGAAAACATTCAAACTTACCCATTCTGGATTGAAGAGCTATTTTTGATTCAGAATGGGTTTTGGTGTTGTTTTATTTTAAAGGAAGGTTTGGTTGTAATCAGTGCGAAAAATTGTCACTCAAAAGAATAAGGAAGATATTGAGCCGCTTAATAATCTTATCCGGCAGATTAATCAGGGCGAGGCGAAGATTGATGTTAGCGGACTTAACGGCGCGGCTCGTCCCTTTTTAGTGTCTCTTCTTTTTGAACGTCTGGATAAGCCCCTGTTTGTTATTTGTCCGGAGGAGAAAGAAGCGGCGGTATTCGCGCGCGACTTGATCCTGTTTTCAGGACAAGATTCAGTATTTCATTACCCGTCTTTGGATTTTCTGACGATTGACATGTTCGCTCTCCAGAAGGATGAAGAATTGGCCCGTCTGGAAGCTCTTGCCAATTTACAGGTAAATAACAAAACAATTGTTGTTACTTCCGTAATTGCTTTGATGCAGAAAGTGATGCCGTTGCCGGAGTTCAATCAATATCTGCAAATAATTTCCACGGGCGATACAATTAACAGAGATGATTTATGTTCGTGCCTGATGAACGGAGGTTACAAAAGAGTAAGTCTGGTGGAAGAAAAAGGGGAATTCAGTCTCCGGGGCAACATTATTGATATCTTTCCTCCCACTGAAAAAAATCCCCTGCGTCTGGAAATGCTGGGCGATGAAATCGAATCCATCCGAAGGTTTGATGGCTCCTCCCAGCGCTCAATAGGTGCGGCTTCAGCTTTTATTGTGCCGCCGGCTAGTGAAGTTATCATCAATCAGTCAACGCTGGAGATGGCTGTTCGCAATATCAGGCGGCGCGCCGATGATCTTTCTCTTCCCCGCGAGATTCGCAACCGCCTGGTGGATGCTCTGCAGAATAATTTGGCCAATTCCATCAACCCGATATTTTTGCCGCTGTTTTATGAAACATACGATAACGACAGCGGGCTTTCCCGCGATAAGTTATCCAGCCTTTTTGATTATCTTGCGAAAAATACTTTGGTGATTCTGGATAATCCGTTGGCTGTAAATCAGGCGATCCAGAACGCGGAACTTAGTATTGATAAATTATTGTTCAAAACAAAAAACAGCGGCAAATTTTATCTGGAAAAAGAAAACGCTTATATTGATCCGGCCAGTACCTTGGTTGGTTTGGATAAATTCGGGCAAATTATTTTGGAAGGTCTCAATCTGGATCAGGAAAAGGATAACGCGGCAACTGCGATTGCATTTGAAACGAATCAATATATCTGCACGGGAGAACTGCAAGCCTACGAGATCAGGGAAGATGCTTGCCTGCGATGGACGGCGGAAAAAATTAAATCGTGGCTGTCCGAAGGAACATTGATTCTTTTCTTCTGTCCGGCTTCGGATGCTCTGCACAGGATGAAGCATCTACTTTTGTCTTATGATTTGCCGGTACAGACTTTATCTTCGCAGGATTCAGCCTTGGAAATTATCGGACGGTGGGAAGGAAACCCTCAACTAATTTTGCTGGAAGGAGAAATTTCCACCAGCTTTATTATTCCGGCGATGAAGCTGGTTTTTTTAAGCGAAGAAGAGATATTTGTCAAAAAAGCGCCCCGCCGCCGCTTCAGGCCTGTGCGGGAAGGTTATTTTCTCAAATCCTTCGGCGATCTAAAAGAAGATGATTTTGTTGTTCATACTGATTTTGGCATCGGCATTTATCGCGGATTGAAAAAAATTACCGTGAGAAAAATCGAAAACGATTTTTTGGTTATCGAATATGCGGACGGCGATAAACTCTACATTCCCGTCAATTCTCTGGATAGAATTCAACGCTATCTCGGCCCCGATGGTTATGTGCCGAAAATTGACAGGATGGGCGGGACTTCGTGGGAAGCGGTAAAAGAAAAGGTTAAAAAATCGGTGCGGGAATACGCCGAGGAACTGGTTGCCATTTATGCCGCCCGCGAAGCACTGGAGAGAAAATCATTTGCCCCGCCCGACAGGATTTACGAGGAATTTTGCTCCACCTTTGAATTTGAAGAAACACCGGATCAGGCCAAAGCGATTGAAGATATTCATCTGGACATGGATGAATCCAAACCGATGGATCGTTTGATTTGCGGCGATGCCGGTTTCGGCAAAACAGAAGTCGCGATTCGTTCAGCTTTCCGCGCTGTCATGGACGGCAAGCAGGCCGCTGTTCTGGTGCCCACGACTATCCTGGCGGAACAGCATTACCAAACATTCTCCCGTCGTTTCAAGGATTTTCCCGTTCGTGTGGAAGTGCTGAATCGTTTTAAAAGCGCCGCCGAACAGAAAAAAATAGTGGAAGAAATAAAAAATCAGAAAGTGGATATTGTCGTGGGGACGCATCGCCTGCTGCAAAAGGATATTGAATTTAAAGATTTGGGTCTGGTGATAATTGATGAAGAACAGCGCTTCGGCGTGGCGCACAAGGAAAAATTAAAAAAAATGCGTACTCTGGTTGATGTGCTCACGCTTTCGGCGACTCCTATTCCGCGCACTCTTCATCTTTCATTGGTCGGCATCAGGGATTTATCCATCATTAACACTCCGCCGGAAGACCGTGTGTCCATAAAAACCTATGTGCTGGAATTTGATGAGGACTCGATTAAAGCCGCGGTGGAAAAAGAGTTGGCGCGGCAGGGCCAGGTATTTTTTGTCCACGACCGGGTGCGCTCAATTTATTCGATTGCCCGTCTGGTCCAGCGTCTGGTGCCGCAGGCGAGGGTAGGGGTTGTCCATGGGCAGATGAAGCCGGCGGAAATTGAAAAAGCGATGGCCAAATTTGTCCGGCAAGAATGTGACGTTCTTGTATGCACCACTATTATCGGTTCCGGTCTGGATATTCCCACGGCCAACACGATAATTATCAATCGAGCCGAAAAATTCGGATTGGCGCAACTCTATCAGATACGTGGCCGCGTGGGCCGTTCCAATAAGGAAGCTTTCGCTTATCTGTTGTTACCACAGGGAGCGATGCTTTCCCGAGAAGCGATGAAAAGACTACAGGTAATTAAAGAATTTTCCGAGCCGGGTTCAGGATTCAGGATAGCTTATAATGATCTGGAAATCCGCGGAGGAGGAAATTTACTGGGCATTTCCCAGTCCGGGCATATTTCCGCGGTCGGTTACGAACTTTATACCGAATTAATGGAAAAAACGGTTCGGGAAATCAAGGGAGAACCAATTGTAGAAGAAGAATCATTGCCCGAAATTCAACTGGGAATTTCCGCGTTTATTCCCGAAGATTATGTGCAGGACGTTCATCAGCGGCTGGTTTTATATAAAAGGATATCTCTGGCCGGAAATGATGAAGACATTAATCAGATCAAAAGCGAATTGCAGGATTGTTACGGCAATTCGCCCCCATCAGTGGAAAATTTGCTGCAGGTAATAAGTATAAGAAATTGTCTTAAGCCCCTGAAGGGTAAAAAGATGGGCTATGATGGCAAGTATTTGTATATTTTTTTCCGGGATACTTCCCCTGTTGATCCCGCAAAGATTATTGCTCTTTATCACAAGAAAATTAAGGGATTACGTTTTACACCGGATTATAAATTGTTTGTGCCCACTCCCGCTCTTCCCGAAAAGGAAATATTGAACCAGGCTGATTTGTTATTAAAGATGCTTGCCCAATAACCGCAAGCAGGATATAAGAAAGTGTTATGATTAATACAAAACCGCATTCCAATATTATTTCTCCCGTCAGCAAATCCAGAGGGATGTTTTTAATCTTTTATGGTGTTTCATTTTTACTGGCTCTGAGTTTTGTTGCTGCCTGCGATAAGATTAATATTTTTTCCCGGCCTTATGTCGCCACGGTTAACGGCTCCAAAATTTATCTCGAAGATTATCAGCGGCGGTTAGATCAAAAAATGTCCCTGTTACCTAAAGAT
Organism: Deltaproteobacteria bacterium; assembly: GCA_026388535.1. Classification (GTDB taxonomy): domain Bacteria; phylum Desulfobacterota; class Syntrophia; order Syntrophales; family Smithellaceae; genus Smithella. The sequence goes on from JAPLJP010000170.1 coordinate 30,835, forward strand.
TTTGTGGGTGAGCCTGACAATATGAAACGCTTTGAAGAAGAAGTTCTGGACGGCATTATCACAGAAAAAATAATGGATTTGCGCGCTCAGGAACTTAATATATCTGTAAGCGAGACCGAACTGGAAGGTAAAATTAAAGAATTTAAAAAGGATTATGGAGAAGATTTTACCGGCTTGCTGGCGCAGGAAAATGTAAAGTATGAACAATGGAAAGAAGAATTTAAAAAAGAAAGAGTTCTGCAAAAACTTGTCGCGATTGATGTAAATGCCAAAATCAAAATATCGGAGAATGAGGCCGAAGATTATTTTAATGAGCACCTCGCTAATTACAAAACGGAATCCCGCGTAAGGGTCGCGCAGATAGTTGTCCGGGATTTGGAAATGGCAAAAAAAGTGGAAACACGGTTAAAAGCCGGCGAAGATTTTGCCTCGGTAGCCACCAAAGTATCTATCGGCCCGGAAGCTAGCCGAGGCGGAGATCTGGGATTTATCACCAGATGGATCATGCCGGAACCATTGGATAAGACTATTTTCAGCCTGCCGGTCAATAAAGTAAGTCCGATAGTGCAAAGTTCTTATGGCTTTCATATTTTCAAAGTTTTGGAAAGTCAGCCGGCAAAAACTCAAAATTTTTCTGATGTCAAGGAAGAGGTTATTGCTGATATTCGTTTGCAGAAGGAAGAAGCGGCTTTTTTAAACTGGCTGGAAGAATTAAAGAAAAAAGCTGTAATCAAAAAAGAAACCAATATTAAGATAAAAAAACCGAATAAGTAAAATTTAAGTAATGGAGGAAACACTGTGAAGTTTTATAAAAAAATATTTTTGATTTTATTGGCTGTAATACTTTTATCCGCGCCTCTTCGCACCGAAGTTGTAGATAGAATTATTGCTGTGGTAAATGATGAGATAATAACGCTTTACGAATTTAGTGCGGCGTTTGAGCCATACCGGAAGAATATCGAAAGCACTTATAAAGGCAATAATAAAGAAGCGGTCATTAAACAGACTGGAGATGAACTGCTTCAGAGGCTTATTGATAATATACTGATTGAACAGGAAGCGAAGAAAGCTGGCATAGGCATTATCGTCAAAGATGAGGAGGTTATGATTGTAATACAGGACATGTTGAGTAAACAAAAATTGAGTATGCAGGATTTTTTGAAAAGTCTTGCCAGGGAAGGTAATTCCATCGAATCTGTTAAAAAAGATATAAGAGGGCAGATGATGCGCGCCCGGTTATTGCGGCGGGAAATAAAATCCAAAATAGTTGTTACTGACGAGGAAATAGGCGAGTATTACAATAAAAACCGTCAGGAATATGAAGGTAAAGAAACTGTCAGGATTAAACAGATTTTATTATTGCTGCCCCCCAATGCGGATAAAACCATTAAGGCGAAAGTGAAAAACGAAGCTCTGCAGCTGCAAAAACGTGTCATGAACGGAGAATCTTTTGATTTACTGGCTGTAAAATATTCTCAGGGACAGGAAGCCGCGCAGGGCGGTGATGTTGGTTTTATCGGAAGAGGAACAATTATTCCGGAAGTCGAAGAGGCGGCATTCAGCCTTCCCGTGGGTCAGGTAAGCGAAGTGATTGAATCCGGCGTGGGATTTCATATAATTCAGGTGGTGGATAAAAAGGGCGCCGGATTGAAACCGATCGCCGCGGTGCGGGACGAAATAAAAACGAAAATTGAAGATGAAAAACTGGATAAAAAATTTGATGAATGGATTGCTTCCGTCCGGGAGAAGTCGCACATTGAAATAAAGAAGTGAAAAAATAGCAAAACAAAATATGGATGCAATAAGAATCAAAGGCGCCTCCCAGCATAATTTAAAAAATATAAGTTTGGATATACCCCGCGATAAATTTGTCATTATTACCGGAGTTAGCGGTTCCGGTAAATCATCGCTCGCTTTCGACACAATTTATGCTGAAGGTCAAAGG
>JAPLJP010000145.1 GCA_026388535.1 Deltaproteobacteria bacterium
GCGTTTCTAAATAATATGTATGGTGATCGGTATATTGTATTATGACCAGACAAACAAAAGAAATAATCATCAAGTATGTCTTTTTCACTTTTTCTCTGGTTTCTATTATTGTCCTGGGGCTGATTGTTTTTTCTCTCTTTCGGGAAGGTCTGCCGATATTCGGCAAGGTATCCGTCAAAGATTTTTTATTCGGGATGGAATGGTATCCGACCTACGATCCGCCTTCTTTTGGAATTTTCCCTTTGTTATTTGGTTCGCTGATTGTTACGGTTATGGCCACGATTATCGCCGTGCCGCTGGGTGTGATGGCCGCTATTTATATTTCTGAAATAGCGCCTCAGGGCATTAAGGAAATTCTTAAATCAGTCATTGAACTTTTGGCCGGTTTGCCGTCCGTTGTACTTGGCTTTTTCGGGATGGTTGTTGTGGCTCCCTGGCTGCAGGATACTTTTGATCTTCCCACCGGCCTGAACATTATTAATGCGTCCATGATTCTGGCCATTATGGCTATACCGACAATTTCGAGTATCTCTGAAGATGCCCTTTATGCCGTTCCCCGTGAATTCAAGGAGGCGTCTTATGCTCTGGGCGCTACTAAATTTGAGACCATTACGCAGGTGATTATTCCATCCGCCCTGTCCGGTATTTCCACGGCCGTAATGCTGGGCATGGCCAGAGCCATCGGCGAAACAATGGTGGTCTTGATGGTGGCCGGCGGAGCGGCCGCTATTCCCGGGAGCATCTTCGATTCGGTTCGTCCGATGCCCGCAAGCATTGCCGCGGAAATGGGGGAAGCGCCTTTTCGCAGCGCCCATTATCAGGCGCTTTTCGCTATCGGCATTGTTTTATTTTTTATGACATTGGTATTCAACCTTGTTGCCGATTATGTTTCCCACAAATTCCGCCAAGTTGGTTCGGGGACACTTTAGTAAGTTAGACTTTGCTTTCTATGAGAAAGCAAAGTCGTTAACGCACTTATCCCGTTTATCGGGGTTAAATGAAAAATATTATGAAGTTATTTAAAAATAATTCCATGAAGTGGCGCTATTTTAAACAATCTCTTTTTTTCGGCGCTGTGCGTTTATCGGCATTGATTATCGCTCTGGCTCTGGGCGGCATACTGTTTTATATTATTGTGAACGGCATTGGCGCAATCAGCTGGGATTTCATCACCAAGCCTCCCACGGATTCCATGACAAAGGGCGGCATTATGCCCGCCATTCTCGGCACTATCTATCTCACTATCGGCGCAATCGCTATTGGTCTGCCCCTGGGTATTGCTTCGGCTATCTATTTGACGGAATATGCCAAACAGGGCAGAGTCATCCGATTGATAAAAGTCGGGATTAATTGTCTGGCCGGTGTTCCTTCGGTTGTTTTTGGTGTATTCGGACTTGGTTTTTTTGTTATCTTTTTGAAATTCGGGTCGAGTATCTTATCCGGATCGCTCACTTTGGGTTTCCTTATTCTGCCGACAATCATCGGCGCAGCGGAGGAAGCCCTCAAGGCGGTGCCGCAGACTTTTCGTGAGGCATCGTTATCGCTGGGTGTTTCCAAGTGGCAGACCACTTTTCGGATTGTTTTGCCCAACGCTCTGCCTGGAATTTTAACTGGCTCTATTTTAGGGATAGGTCGGGCTGCCGGAGAGACCGCGCCGATAATGTTCACCGCTGCCGCGTATTTCACCGCCAAACTGCCCGGTTCAATATTTGATGAGGTGATGGCTCTGCCGTATCATATTTATGTATTGGCCACAGCCGGTACGAATATTGAGGCAACAAGGCCCATCCAGTTTGGAACAGTTCTCGTTCTGGTAGCGGTCGTTCTGAGTATAGATTTGGTCGCGATAATCATTCGCAGCTATATGAGAAAGAATAAAAGGTGGTAAGAATGGATTCTGACATTATCATTAAATTGAATAAAGTTAACTTTTATTACGGGCAAAGCCGGGCCTTGACGGATATAACGATGAATTTCAAAAAAAACAAGGTTTCCGCTCTGATCGGTCCTTCTGGATGCGGCAAGTCCACGCTGCTGCGTCTTTTAAACAGGATGAATGATCTGATTGACGGGACCAGAGTCGAAGGAAAAATTCTCTTTGAAGATAAGAATATCTACGCGAAGGATATTGATCCGGTGGAAATACGCAGGAAGGTCGGCATGGTCTTTCAGAAGCCCAATCCTTTTCCCAAAACAATATATAATAATATTGCCTACGGTCCGAAGCTGACGTCAATGAACACAGATGATCTTGATGCCCTGGTCGAGCAAAGCCTCAAACAGGCTGTTTTGTGGGATGAGGTCAAAGATATTTTAAATAAATCCGCCATGAATCTTTCCGGAGGCCAGCAACAGCGCCTCTGTATCGCCCGCGCGCTGGCGATGAAGCCGGACATTTTACTGATGGATGAACCAACTTCGGCGCTCGATCCGATTTCCACTGCTAAGATTGAAGAATTGATTGAAGAATTGAAAAAAAACTATACAATCATTATCGTAACACATAATATGCAACAGGCAGCGCGCATCTCCGACGAAACAGCATTCTTTTATCTGGGGAATCTTATTGAGTATAATAAAACGGAGAAAATATTTACCAACCCGGATGTAAAGCGCACAGAAGATTATATTACGGGCAGGTTTGGCTGATGCAGGGACGACCTTGGAAAAAGCCCTAATACCCATACGGGCACACGCTGGCACGCAAGTCTATTTATATTTTGTAATTCCCCGGCTTGACCGGGGAATCCAGAGAAATACTGGATGCCCGATTAAAGATTTCGGGCATGACAGCTTTAAAGGTAATTAGTTTTTCAACTGGAGGAATCATTATGGAAGAAAGAAAGCACACAAGTTCGCATTATGAAATGGAACTGCAGGAAATTAAAAATGGCCTCATTTATATTGGCGCGCTGACCGAAAAAGCAATTCAGATGGCGATGAAATCTTTAACCGAAAGAAACTCGGATCTTGCCCATAAAGTTATTAAAGATGATGATGAAATTGATAAAATGGATACTGAACTGGAAGAAAGATGCATCAGGATTCTGGCCTTGCGTCAGCCCACTGCTATAGATTTAAGATTCATTACGACAGCGATCAAAATCACCGGGCATTTGGAAAGAATCGGCGATATGGCCGTAAACATTGCCGAGAAGGCGATTCAGTTAAACGATGAGCCTAAACTCAAACCCTATATTGATCTGCCCCGCATGGCTGACCTGGTTGTCGAGATGATTAAAAATTCTCTGGATAGTTTTATCAGAAATGATTTGAATATGGCTGAAGAAGTCCGGCGGATGGAAGAGGTTACAGACGATCTCAATGAGCAGATTTTTCGCGAGCTTCTGACCTTTATGATGGAGGATTCCAAAACGATTCACCGGTCTTTAATGATTATGCAGGTATCAAAGAATCTGGAACGTATTGCCGATCATGCCAAGGGCATTGCCGATATGGTTACCTATATGGTTACCGGAGAAAATGTGCGGCATCAAACTTTTGCCTCAAATGAAAAGGAGCCGGCATGAAGCGCAATCTTTTCTTAAAGATATTATTCAGCTATCTGGTTATTGTCTGTTTGTCTTTTTTTATTCTGGATATGTTCATTAAGGACGAGATCAAAAAAGTCATGACCGATAAAATTGAAGCTGAGCTGTTAAACTATGCCGAACTGATTGATTTGAATGCGGCGCAGAAAATTTCTGATCAGATCAGGCAAATTGCCATAATATCCGACTCAAGGGTTACGCTGGTGGACGCTCAGGGCAAAGTTTTAGCTGATTCGGAAAAAGATATCGCCGGAATGGAAAATCATTTTAGCCGCCCGGAACTGCAGGAAGCCAGGCTGAAAGGCAAGGGCAAATCCATCCGCTTCAGCCAGACTATCGGCGTGGATATGCTCTATGTGGCTATCCCCATGAAGTCACGATCACAGATAACCGGATATATCAGGCTGGCGCGCCCCCTTCACGATGTACAGAGCATGATTGAAAAGATCTACCAATCAGTCTTTCTGGCCATGATGATTGTTGCGGTTATCGCGCTTTTCGTTGCACTGTTCTTTTCTTACCGTCTGGCGGCGCCGATTCGGGCACTGGAAAGATTTACCGAAAGATTGCGCCAGGGGCATCCGGTGGGGACAATATTTTTAGAGACATCGGACGAAACAAAAAAATTGGCCGATAACATCAACTATCTGGTGGAGGAATTGCAGGCACAGATTCGGCTGGCCAATGAAGAGAAAAGCAAATTGATGACGGCATTTACCAGCATGACCGAAGGAGTATTGATTCTCAACGCGGAAGATAAAATCGAATTTGTCAATGAGGCGCTGAGTTATATATTGTCCGAACAATACGGAGATCTGAACGGTAAAACGCTGATGGAAGCTTTCCGTGATGTGGAAATGCAAAAAGCGTTTCTTAAATTTAAAGAGAAACGTGACACAGTTGTTGAGGAGATAACTCTTGGCAGTGGCATTGAGCCGGTCATTTTAAGCGTTAGTATCTCTTCCGTGCATAATTATCCGGACGAAGAAAAAGCAATGCTTGTCTTTCATGATGTCACAAGATTGAAGAAACTGGAAAAAATTCGAGTTGATTTTGTGGCCAATGTCACGCACGAAATCAGGACACCTCTCACAGCAATTATTGGATATCTGGAAACAATTAAAGCCGGCACAATAAGTAATATCGATGAGACGAAAAGATTTGTTGATATAAGTCTGAACCAAGCGCAACGTTTGAATCGTCTTGTTGAGGATTTGCTGGTCATATCAAAAGTTGAGCTGGGTGAACTTAGTTTTAATTATGAAGAAATTTCTTTGCGCAATGCTTTAGAGGGCGTGATTCCGTTGGTTGAAGCGAAGGTTAAATTAAAAAATATAACCATCCACAATAAGGTACCGCAGAATGATGTGATGATAAGGGCGGATAGAGACAGGCTTACTCAGATACTGGTGAATGTATTAGACAATGCCGTAAAGTTTACGCAGGAGAACGGCATTGTCTCTATTGAGTGTGAGCAAAAAGACAGCTATGCTGTATTGACAATAACGGACACAGGCATTGGAATACCCAAAGAAGAAGTTCAGCGGCTGGGCGAGCGTTTTTACAGGGTCGACAGGTCGCGTTCGCGCGATCTGGGCGGAACCGGCTTGGGGCTGTCCATTGTCAAACATCTGATGATAGCGCACGGCGGCAGAATGGAAATCGAAAGCCAGCTGGGCCGCGGAACTAAAGTTTCCTTATTTTTCCCTTTATAAAAATATCGTGATTTAACAGAGACAATTTGTTTGAAATAAAGGAGGAATATTATGAACAGTGAAACTCCATGGTATTTGAAAAAATCACCTTTGGGTAATGCGTATCAGCATTTTTCCAATGTTGCCAAACAAAAAACTGTTTTAGATACGAAAACAAAAGAACTAATAAGATTAGCTGTAGCTTCCGTTTTTAGATGTAATCATTGCACAGAACATCACATCAAAGACGCGCTTGACGCCGGAGCCACAAAAGGGGAAATTTCAGAAGCTTTGCTTTTGGCGTCTTTGCAGGCGGCAGGAACTCAACTGAATTGGAGCAAAGAATTATTTGAAAAGTATCTAGGAGATTAATTCGGTTGAAATTTCATCAAATAAATGTTTCGATAATAATATGGGAAGTTTAATTGCCAAAGCGATCCACCTGAAATACCAGCCGGTGGCGCTGATGTGGTCCAATGAAAAACCGGCGGACGCCATGCAGTTTGCCGAGGGCAAATGGGGCTGTGTGATGTGGCTGGCTGTTCATGCGGCCAAGGGCAAGGTTGCCGTTGCCGATAAAAAAACATTCGGCTGTTTCGGCGGCGGCGTGGGCTTGGGGTTCGGCAACCAGTATATGAATTTCCCCGGCGGCGAAGAAGGATTCTGTCACTTTCTTTCCACGGGCAATGCTGACCGTGAAGGCGGAACTGAGATTGCCGAAAAGATTAAACCTTACATGACCAAAGAAAGCTACGATCATTTTCTACATGGTGAGCGCAACATTAAAAGTCCGGAGCTTGTTGAAAAATTTATCCAGTCATTGCCTCTGACTGAAATACCGGCAACCTATGTTGTTTTTCGGCCGATTTCCGATGTTGATCCCGTAAAGGAAAAACCGCAGACGATAATTTTTTTCGTCAACCCCGATCAGCTCTCCGCGCTGACAGTGCTGGCCAATTACGGACGCGGCGATTATGAAAATGTGATTATTCCCTACGCTGCCGGTTGCCAGACCATCGGCATCTATCCTTATCGGGAAGCGAAATCAAAAAAGCCGCGCGCCGTTATCGGTCTTACCGATCTTTCCGCCCGCGTTTACGTTCGCAAGCAGTTGGGCGATTCAAATTTTATGACCTTTTCTGCGCCTTTCGCGCTCTATGAAGAAATGGAACAAAACGTTCCCGGTTCTTTTCTTGAGCGACATACCTGGCAGAGCTTGTTGTCTGAAAATAGATAATACGCTTTCATTATAGATAATCTGGCGGGAACGAAATCACGGGTATGAAACCCAAAGCAAGCTGCATGGTATTGTGTTTTCTGAAGCTTGGGTCTCATATATAGTCCCACTTAGCTTCGCACTTGGGATAATTTCTATTAGCCTGAGGCTATTGGATAATTCGACTTGCAAACTTTAATGCGCCTATAGTGACCTTTAGGTTATTCACTTTTAAAGTTTGAGTCTCATTACAACTTACAGATATTACTTCGCTGTGCTTGTAATATCTGAGTTTCATTAAATTGGAATTTCACGAATAAAAAGCAAACTCTTTTCTAACCATCTGTATTATTCTTTCATCTTTTCCTTATTTCTTTATATCTTAACTGGCTCGTCATCATTGTGTAACACAAAGCGTGTACATCTGCCTCCACAATTGCATAAAGATAAACAAGCGATCCCTTTGGATTGATTGTTTATCAAAATAAATTTTAATTCAGGAGGATAAAATGAAAAGATTGTGGTTAATTTTGTTGTCACTGGGGCTGACAATGACTTTTTGCATTTCAGCTTACGCAGTTGACGTAAAGGTTAGTGGTGAGTTTTATGTCGCCGGATTGTATTTGGATAAAATTAATTTAACACAAGACGTGAAACCTGATCCCAGCACGGCTTTCTTTTATCAGAGACTGCGTGTCGGAACAGACTTTATCGTATCTCCCAGCTTGAAGCTGGTCACACGATTTGACGCTATGGAAAGAGTTTGGGGTGGTGATAGAAGCATTTCGTCCATGGGCCCCCTCAGTACAGTTTCGGCCAAAGATTCCTACGAAACTGCAGCGGAAAATCAAAATATCGCTATTGACTGGGTATACATAGATTATGTCTCACCCATCGGAACTTTTGATGTTGGTATTATGAATGATGGCGCTACGGGAACAGTCTTCGGAAATAGCTATGCGCCGGCCGCCCGGATTAAGTATTCTTACACCTTTGCTCCATTCACAATTAATGCCGCTTACACAAAAGTGAAAGACCAAAGCTATTCGGCTTATATCAGCACGCCTTTTGCGGATGGCGTTACAGATGCGGACAATGATAAATATGGAATCGAAGGCGTTTACAAGTGGAAAGACGGCAAGGCTGGAATCAATATCAATTACTACCGTTATGCCGAAAAAAGGCCAGATCCAGTGCCGACAGCGGCACACAACTATAAAAAGGCTTACTTCCTTTTTACGCCTTACGCTACTGCCAAAATAGGGCCTGTGGATATTCAGGCAGAACTCAACTACGCCACTGGTAAAGTAAAAGAGTATGATAACCCCAGCCTAGGCACAGACCAGAAAATGGAAAATTGGAGCGGCTGGATTGACGCCACCGCTAATTTTGCTCCCGTCTATTTAGGCGGCACCTTCGCTTATGTATCCGGCGATGATCCCAACACTCCTCAGCAAGAAGGCGGTACTATTGATGGCGGTCGTGATTGGAATCCTTGCTTGATTCTGTTCAACTACTATGATCGCACTAATTGGGTCGGCGCTCTTGCCGGTAACGGCACCTCCACTAACAGCGGACCCATGACCAACGCTTTGTTCTATCAAGGCAGGGTTGGTGTAAAACCTGTTACCGATTTGGATATTATGGCGTCTGTCTCTTATGCTAATGCTGATAAGAAACCCGCTGGTTTTGTCGGCGGTTCCTACGGTTGGGAAGTTGATGTAACCGGTACTTACAAGATTACCAATAATCTGTCGTACATGCTGGGGATAGGTTATTTATTCACCGGCGACTACTTTAAGGGTACTGCGGGCGCCAGCAAAGTTGGCGATGATTACATGGTCATCAACAAATTGACCCTGAGCTTCTAAAAAAAGTGGCACTTATCAGGCTATGTTGATTTCATGATATTTACAGATGCTTGAGACTTCTCACATCGAAAGAATGTGGGAAGTCTTTAAGCGTTTGCAAATAAGCTGTTCCGGCAAATTATAACTAAATATTTATGTAAATATGAAAAAGAAGAGAAAGAATGAAGATTCTAACCATGAATAAAATATTCAATCTTTCCATTAAGATTATTGTCATCATCCTGACAGTGTTTATTATTGTGGTGCTTTCTGTTGGCCTTTTTCATACGATTTGGGGAATTAAGGAATTTTTCCTTACAAAGTCCGTCGGCCAGTCGTTCAACGTCATCGTCGTTAATATTTTAACTTTCCTCGTTATCATCGAATTGTTCAGGAGTTTTATCGTCTATTTTGAGATGCACCGGTTTCGCCTGAGCACGATGATTGATCCTGCCATTGTCTTTGTTATCCGTGAATTAATTGTTAAACTTTACGGCGAACAAAACATGATTTGGGAAACAATTACTGCTTTTGGATTCCTTCTGTTGTGTCTGGGGATCATTCGAAGCCTTGCCATCAAATACAGTCCCAGTGATGAAACTGGAGAATGCAAGCTGCCTTCGCAGTATTTGTAACCGGTGATTAAATGAGATATGTCGCGTTTCATACACCATTCCATTTTAAGTTGATTTAAGTTATCCGCACGCAATCGTTTTTCTTTCTGCTTTCGCGTTGAAAAAACAATTGTCATTCTTCTAATTTTATAAATTCATTGCCTGTCCGGATGAGGTGTGCTAGTTTATGACAAATTCAAGAGGAATAATCTGTATTTAAACAACCGATAAATAAATGAATAAATTTAACGCATCCACATATCTTGAAAGTCTAAATGTTGATAAAATGCGTTTTGGTCTTAAGGCCGTTACTGGCTTACTGTCGCGGCTGGAAAATCCGCAAAATTCATATAAGGCAATAACGATTGCCGGCACCAACGGCAAGGGATCAACCGCGGCGATGACCGCTTCCATGTTACACAAAGCTGGCTACAAAGTTGGTCTCTACACTTCTCCGCATCTGGTTGACGTCCGGGAGAGGATTGTCGTCAACGGAAATAAAATATCTCAAAAAGAGTTTAACCGGACTATCGCGTATGTGAAAGATAAGATGAAACAGCCGGTGGAGCCAGTCCGGCAGGAGTCAAAATCTCCTTTATTAAACTCGACATCCCGCAGATTGCAGAAAGCATTCAATCCCCGGCGGGAGCCGGGGGCTTTCTGCAGCGGGATAACTTATTTTGAATTCTTGACCGCGGTTGCCTTTGTATATTTCCAAAATCAAAAAGTTGATATTGCCGTGCTGGAGGTCGGTTTAGGCGGCAGGCTTGACGCGACAAATGTCTGCAAGCCTCTGGTTTCGGTAATCACCAATATTGCTTTCGATCATACGGTTTATCTGGGCGATACTCTGGAATCAATCACCTGCGAAAAAGCCGGGATTATCAAACAAAACGGCATCTGCGTAACAGCGGCAAAACAAAAAAAAGTTCTGGATGTGTTGAAAGAGGTATGCCGAAGACGCCACACGACGCTTTACAGTCTTGGACACGATATAAAAATAAAAAAACAAAATGATGGTTTTTTAACTTATCAGGGATTGAATCGTAATCTGAAAAATTTAACGATTCCTCTGCAAGGAGATCATCAGTTGTCTAATGCCGCTCTGGCTTTGGCGTCAGTCGAAATTTGCGAAACAAAGGGTTTTATTGTTGATGATACAGCAATTTATGCGGGACTCAAGAATACACATTGGGAAGCAAGGCTGGAAGTTTTACAAAAGGATCCACTTTTTCTTCTCGATGGTGCCCATAATCCCGCGGGCATTGATGTTTTATGCCGGTCTTTAAAAAAAGATTTTTCTTATTGCCGTTTGATTTTTATCTTTGGAGCTCTTACCGATAAAGACTACCGGCGGATGCTGAAGAAAATAATTCCTCTCGCCTCAATAATAATATTAACGCAGATAAATACCAAACGGGCTGTGCCGGTGAACGATATGGTGGAAACAGTGGCAAAAATGGGCTATCCGGCAATTGTTACTGAAAATGTAAAACAGGCCATTGAGCGGGCGCAGGCCTTAGCCGGAAAGCAAGACCTGATATGCGCGACAGGTTCTTTTTATTTAGCAGGCGAAGTAAAACAGGCATTTCCTAAAATTGCCTTATGTGATAATAAAAAATCACTAAGGAAGATATAGGCTTAATCAACAAAGGAAGAATGATGAGCGCGATCGGGTATAAAAAACTCAAATCTGGAAAAAACAACAATATGTTTTTTATATTAAGGTTTGATTTAACGATAGCCTTCATGATTGCTATACTAATTTTTATTTCTTGTCCCGGAGCTTCTGCTGTTGAAACCCAAAACAATGAAAATTCAGTGAATATCGAAACGGGCAGCATGGACGGCGGCTATTTTCCCGACATATCCCGTGTTCAGGGAAAAGTGACCGTAATTTATAAGGGGCCTGCGCCCGATGCCGAAGATATAAAGCTGGATAATAAAAACAACATTACCGCCACACCCGAAGCTTCTGCGGCTGAAACACAAAATAATGGCAATCCTGTAAATATTGAAGCGGACAGCATGGACTACGATAATTCGCGCGATGTGTACCACGCGAAAGGTAAAGTGAACATAGTTTACAGCGGTTCGGCTCTCTATGCCGATGATATGGAACTGGATAATAAAAACAATGTTGCCACTGCTCAGGGAAGCGCGTTTCTGAGAATGGGAGAAGATACCCTGCAAGGCGATAAAATTGTTTTCAATATTGCAGACAAAACCGGCGCCGCTTACAAAGCTCACGCTTTCTACGCGAGAAACCATTTTTATATTAAAGGCGATAAAATTGAGAAAACCGGAGAAAATACATATTTTATCTCACAGCCGTACGCCACAACCTGTGACGGCGATGATCCTGCCTGGGCGATTGCCGGCAGTGAAATGAAGGTGACAATTGAAGGTTATGGTCTGATGAAAAACGCCCGGTTTCTGGCGAAAGGAATTCCGGTGCTCTATTCTCCCTTTCTTCCCTTTCCCGCGAAAACCAAACGTCAGTCCGGACTTCTTTTACCTTATCTTTCTTATTCCAGAGACAAGGACGGCGTTGATATCGAGATTCCTTTTTTCTGGGCGATTTCTCCTCAGATGGACGCGACTTTTTATCAGCGCTTCATCGAGAAAAGAGGATTTAAAGAAGGTGCGGAATTCAGATATTTTCTGGGAGATAATTCATCCGGCGTTTTTTACGGCGATTATATAGATGATTCGCGGCATGTTACCGAAACAACCGACCCGGCGACCAGCCGCGACTGGCAGGAATCGCACAGACGCTGGTCTTATTATTTGAACCATCAAACAAATTTTGATCCGCAATTTTATGTGAGGACCGATTTAATAAAAGTATCCGACAAATGGTACTTTAAAGATTTTTCGGCGCACAATTATTATCTTGATAATTATAATCACGCTACGGATGATCTGTTCAAAAATGTTTCTTTTCAGGGCGATCAATCTTTGCGTTATCTGGAATCTACTGCCCGCCTGTATAAAGGATGGTCCAATTTCAATTTGACGGGAATGGCCAACACCACTGAAGATTTCGCGGCGGCCGATAATGATCAAACCCTGCAAAAATATCCGGAAATAGTTTTAACGGGCATCAAACAGCCGCTCTTGAAAACTCCTTTGTATTACGAATTCGCGGGTACCTATGATTATTTCTACCGTGGCGAAGGACAGAAGGGGCACTACGTTGATTTCTCGCCGACCATTTCCGCGCCGTTTAATCTATCCCGCTACGTTAAAGTGATTCCTCAGTTTGCTTTTAAAGAAACATTCTGGAGCAGGGATGACAATTCAACAGGAACGGAAAGCAAAAGCGGAGACAGAACAATTTACAACGCGTCACTGGCTTTAAATAGTCAGATTTCCCGCGTCTTTGATGTCAAGGTGCAAAACTGGGAAAAAATCAGACATGAAATAAAGCCGGAGATAACATATTCCTACGTTCCCAATGTGAATCAGGATGATATTCCCGATTACCTGCCCCTTGTTTTTCCGGTTATTATGCCCCTCACAACTTCAGCCGGAAACGTTTTTGCTGAACAAAACGCCGTTGCCTGGTCGCTTACCAATACTCTTACGGCGAGAGTGAAAGATGAAGGTGGCTCCTATAGCTACCTGGAATTTCTCCGGCTTAAATTGTTTCAGACTTATGACATCCATGAAGCGAATAAAAATATGGGAGGAAGCCTTATGGAAAGGCGGCCCTTCTCTGATATGGGAATAGAGCTTAATTTGTCTCCTCATAAATATATTTCTTTTTCGGCGCGCAATCTATACAGTTTCTATGACGACTGGAAACAAACGAATTATGATTTGAATCTCAAGGATAGTCGCGGAGATGAACTGATGATCGGTTACCGTTATACTCTGCATTCTATCGAGGAAGTCAATTTTAACTTAAGAGCGATTATTACCCCTAGTATCTACGGCACATTAATTTCGAGACGCGATCTTTATAATTCCAAAACGATAGAAAACACACTAGGATTTGTTTATCACACACAATGCTGGAGCATGGGGCTGGATTTTACCGAGACAGAAAACGATACCCGGTTCTTATTTAAAATATCACTCGCCGGTCTGGGTAAGCTGGGGTTCTAATCAGGTTTTTTGTGACGCTATTATTGTGTGTAATTGTATAGTAATCACCCTGTCTCAATTTCAAAGCTCATGTCATTTCTAAGAAGATAATTATGGATACATTTGTTTTAGCCGCGACCAGTTTTATTATCTCTCTTTCGCTTATGATCACCGGCAAGAAGGATAAACTACAAGCGTCCTTTTCCGGTTTTTGCGGGGCTGTGTTTATTTCCCAGATAGCGATTTTTCTGCGGAGTTATTTTAATTTCGGTTTTTTATTGAACATTGAATATTTGGGAATCCTGGCTATTGCGCCTTTTTCCCTTCAGTTTTTCCGCAATCTGACTCGAAATAAATCTTTTCTTTCGTCAAGACCGATTATTGTTTTCACCTCAATCAGCATTACCGGCGCTGTTGCTATTTTTACACCAATGTCTCAATGGGCTTATTTTTATACCGTCATATTGTATTATTCTTTCTTCTCTTTGGGGCTCTGCTATATCGCTCTGACGTGGCATGTAAATAAATTATCGCCCGGCACTGAAAAGAAGCGTCTGGGCTACCTGCTTTTTGCGTGTCCAATCGCTTTGATTATAGGCAACATCAATCAGCTCAATTACTGGGGATTTGATTTTCCGGTAATCACCGGCATTATGCTGTCGGTATTGCTTTATTTTATTTTGCTGATTATTGCTTATCCGCAGCTGCGTGAACTGCATGATTTCTTTGCGCGGTGGCTGGTAATATTCGTCAACACGCTAGCGGGCGCTGCTATTCTTTATTTGGCATTTTTATTTTCCGGCAGAAGTCCGCTTTCTTTTGCCGGTTTATTGATGGCTTCATTTTTAATAGTCATTTCGTTCTCTCCGATAAAAATGATTTTAAAAAAAATATTTAGTTATTTTTATCCAGAAAGCAAAGACGTTTTTACTTCTCTTTATGAATTTGATGAAAAGCTGGAAAAAGAAAAAACTTTGATGCTGGCGGAGATGGCGCCGGTTTTCGCCCATGAAATCCGCAACCCGCTTGGTTCGATAAAAGGCGCGGCTCAGTATTTGAAATCGGAAGCGTCCACTGAAGAACAGAAAGAGCTCTTCAATGTCATTGTTGAAGGAACTGACAGGCTCAACAATGTCGTCAGCCAGTTTCTAGATTACGCACGGCCGTACAAGCTCAACCTTAGAGTTCAAAACATAAATGCAATTATTCAAAAGGCTGTTTCCATAATAGCCGCCAATCGGCTTGCGGAAAAAATAACTATTGTTCAGGAACTGGATAAAAATCTTCCCGAAGTGAATGTGGATGAACAGCAATTTGTGCAGGTAATTATAAATATCGCCCTGAACGCGATTGAATCAATGCCGCGCGGCGGCAATCTGACTTTTCGTACATCAAATATTGAAAACAGCGCCGGAGGGACAATCAGCATAACAATCCGCGATACCGGAATCGGGATAAGCAAAAAAGAAATCAAAGATATCTTCAAACCATTTTTCACGACTAAAGAAAGAGGTGTCGGGCTGGGTCTGGCAATTTGCCAGAAAATAATCAAGGAACACGGCGGGTATATACGGGTGAAATCAATTCCCACGCAGGGAACCGTATTTGTCATCAAACTCAAAAAAGCTGAAGATAATTAGGATGTAATCCGGCTTGATTTAAATTTCAAAGCATAATAATTACAACCCATGAATAAGATTTTAATAGTTGATGACGAATTAAATATGCGGCTGGTGTTGTCCGCCATGCTGAAGAAAGAAGGGCTTGAAGTTGCTTCCGCTTCCAACGGACGGGAAGCCCTGCAAATCCTGAAATCAAACAATATTTCGGTAGTTGTGACGGATTTGAAAATGCCGGATATTGATGGCATGGAATTGCTAACCCTCATATCTGAGCAGCATCCCGAAATTCCCGTTATTATGATTACCGCCCACGGTACTGTCGCCACGGCCGTTGAAGCACTGAAAAAAGGGGCACTGGATTATATTACCAAACCGTTCGATCTTGATGATCTGAAAAACGTCATCTCCAAAGCTATAAAAACACGCAACTTGAAAGAAAACGAATTGTTTTTGCCGCCGGAAGAAATTGAACGCATCGGCATAATAGGTATAAGCGAGCGGACGCTGGAAATATTTGAAGCAATCAAGCGCGTGGCCCCGACGACAACAACGATTATGATTACCGGTGAAACAGGTACCGGCAAAGAGCTGGTTGCCGACGCAATTCATTACAATTCTCCGCGTAAGAAAAATCCGCTCATCAAAATCAATTGTGCCGCCATTGCCGGAACCCTGATGGAAAGCGAGCTGTTCGGTTATGAAAAAGGCGCCTACACCGGCGCCGTCATCACCAAGCCGGGAAAATTTGAGCTGGCCCATAAGGGGACTTTATTTCTCGATGAAGTGGCCGAAATTCCGCGCGATATGCAGGTGAAGCTTCTGCGTGTTATTCAGGAGCAGGAGTTTGAACGGGTGGGCGGATTGCGGACAATCAAGGTTGATGTGCGCATTATCGCTGCCACCAATCAAAATCTTTTGCGGCAGGTGCAGGCGGGAAATTTTCGTGAAGATTTATATTATCGTCTCAATGTTTTTCCCATTGATGTTCCGCCTCTCAGGGAAAGAAAAGAAGATATACTGCCGCTGGTTGATTATTTTGTGGATAAATTCAACAAAAAGCTGGAGCTTTCGGTCAGCATGGAAAGCGAAGTTAAGGAAATGCTCCTGCGTTATGAATGGCCGGGAAATATCCGGGAACTGGAAAATCTCATCGAGAGGATGATCCTTCTGGCAAAAAATAACATGATTACCGCCCGGGAAGTTCCCGATGAATTCAAGCTCTCCCTTGATAAAGTTATCACGATGCCTTCGGATGAGAGTAAAAAACCGTTTAAAGAGTATATGCGTGATCACGTGGAAAATGTTGAGCGGCAGATGATTATCACGTGCCTCGAAGAATCCGGCGGCAATGTCACTAACGCGGCAAAAAAAATGGGTCTGAGCCGCAAGGGATTGCAGTTGAAAATGATTAAATATAGTCTGCGCAAATAATTAAAGTGAAGAATATACTGTTGAATAAATACACCGTGGGGAATAGAAATTTTATAACTTGTGTTTTTTCTGCTTTGAACTTTATAGGAGTGTTTATATTGTCTGCATAATGAAAAGACTTTTCTGGCTGGTTCTTAGCATCATCTTCATTGTTCCTGTTTTTGAAATTTGGGCTGATTTTTCTGATTCTAAAGATAGTGGTGCATACAGAAGCCAATACGAGAATACAATGTTCGGACGACGTTTTTATAATATAGAGCCCGTCAAACACCATAACGCTTGGGATATGATGAAGTGGGGTCTAACCGGCAAGCGTAAGAAGTGGCCGGAGAAAATTGACATAGAGTCGGGCGATAAGCCCTCCGCTCATGTTGAGACAGGTATAAGATACACAGTGGTGAACCATGCGACTGTTCTTATTCAGGTCAATGGAATCAACATTCTTACCGATCCCATTTGGTCCACGCGCGCCAGTATGTTATCGTGGATCGGGCCGAAGCGCGTCGTGGAGCCGGGCATTAATTTTGATGATCTCCCTCCCATTGATATAGTGTTAATATCCCACAACCATTATGACCATATGGATATTCCCACGTTGGCACGTCTTGCGAAGCGGGATAATCCCATCATTATAACGGGTCTTGGAAATCAGCGAGTACTGTGGAGTTACGGAATAGATAATGTTAAGGAACTGGACTGGTGGCAGGAATTTAACAGGGATAACATCGATATTTGCTTTGCCCCGGCACGCCATTTTTCGCGCCGGGGTATGGCGGACTATAATCTGAGCCTGTGGGGCAGTTTTATAATCAAAACACCCAGTGGAGTAATTTACTTTCTCGGTGATTCCGGTTATGGCGGTTTTATAAAGGAGATACGCAGACGTTTCGGGCCCATTGACCTTGCTTTTATAGCCATCGGCGCCTACGAGCCCTCCTGGATGATGGAGACAGTTCACCTTACTCCCGAAGAAGCCATGCAGGTTCATAAAGACCTGGAATCCCGTTTATCCGTGGCGATTCATTTCGGCACATTTCAACTCACCGATGAAGGAATTGATGAGCCTGTGGAGAGACTCGATAAGGTTATTTCCCAAAACAGCGGGGCTTTAGGTAAATTTGTGGTGCCGAAGTTCGGTAAAAGCGTTGATGTGAACAAAAAGGAATGAAAAGTCTATAGATTATCAAAATACTTTTTTCCCAACATTCAATTTGCCGCTTGAATATCAGGTTCCGGCGCAGAGAAATAATCACGCAGCCTGTCATAAATAAAGAGAACTGCCTGAACATAAAAGTTGCTGTGGTTGTAAGCAAAAACGGCTTTGTACTTGCTATCGTGATCACCGATGTTCTCTCCTGAGAGTTTATTTTTGTAAAGGTAGTTTTCCACACTGAAGATAGTATCTTCTATTGAGAATGGATCAATGTCATCATCAAGCCCGTTGGAATCGATAAAGAAAGCCAGCAGAGACGAAGGAATAAACTGACCCCAACCGATCGCTCCTGCATATGAACTGGTAAAATACTGCGGCGTATATCCCGTCATCCTTGAGAATTTATAAAGAGCCGTTATTTCACGAACGGCAAATATTGTCCGGTTTGTGAAAATGTATTGAGACACTAAAGAATTGAACGCGTAGAATTTGCCGCGCTGATGATGATCGGCGAAATTGGTTTCGACGCCGATGATAGCGGCTATCAATTCCTTGTGTATCCCGTGCTTCGCCTCTGCTCTGTTGAAGATATCGATATGGTCTTTAATGAATGGCTTTCCTTTTTCGATTTTTGCATCCACACCCATGCGGGCGAAGTACCAAGCGATATCATGTTTCTTGTCATGATCGGTATGTTTTTCCGCGGATTTATGAAAATATTGAGCTATATTAGAGTGAATTTGAAAAGTTTCATGCTGCATCTGTTCATCGAACCATTCTCCGGGTACTCCGTTCATTATCAGATGCTGTTTCAGTTCTTTAATTTTAAATTGAACAACTGAATCCGGAATTTTCTTGATCTGAATATTTTCTGGTGTGCAGCCAAGAAAAATGAAGATAATAAAGACTAAAATTAGCGAATATTTCAAATTCATTTTATACAATTCATAGGTGAGAATACTTATCTTTCATTGTTAGGTTTTTAGTCAAACTTCACGTAAATGTATTTAATAGACAATAAACGATATTGTCAAATCTTTTCGAACTGGACATTTACCATGCTTATTGGCAGCAGAAGCGATGTATGTACTTGTAATCACGATAAGGTTAATGTATAAAATCCACAAGCAAAGTTATTAAGTCGAGAATAAACTATGCATTTAAAAGAAGTTGCTTTTCATTCCGAAAAATATCCGACAAAAGATTGCTATCCTTTCAATCTGCCTCTTTTCCACGAAACGAAACAAGTAACATTTGATTCGCCGGTTACGTTATTCGTCGGCGAGAACGGCACGGGGAAATCAACTCTGCTGGAAGCGCTTGCCGCCGCCTGCAATATTCATATCTGGCGCAACGCTCAAAGAAGCAGGCCGGAACATAATCCCTATGAAGACAAGCTTTGCAAGTATATATCTATAAAATGGTCAAACGGCCGCGTGCCTGGATCATTTTTCGGCTCAAAAATATTTCAGCATTTTGCCGAATTGCTGGATGAATGGGCTGCAGCGGATCGCGGCCAGCTTGATTATTTCGGCGGGAAGTCTCTGACCACGCAATCGCATGGACAGTCGCTGATGTCTTTTTTCCGCAGTCGTTATCAAATAAAAGGACTTTATTTGCTGGATGAGCCGGAAACAGCACTTTCGCCGCGCTCGCAGATAGAGCTTCTGGAAATTCTTAAAAACATGAGTTCTGCCGGTCACGCGCAGTTTATCATTGCCACACATTCGCCACTTCTACTGGCCTGTCCACAGGCAACAATATATACTTTTGATGATTCTCCGGTTCAACGGATTCAATACGAGCAAACCGGTCATTACCGCGTATATAAAGATTTCATGATGGACAGAAATAAATATCTGAAACAAAAAGACGAAAAATAAAGAGGTATATTATGGTAACTAAACAAGACATCATAGCGGAAGCCAGACGGTTGAAATTTGCCGATATCGGTTTTACCGGTGCGGAGCCTTTCGCGTCTCAGAAGGAATATCTGCTTGCGCATCAGGAAGAATACGGCTGGGCAGAAGCAGTAGGGTTAGGTTTGCTAGCGGGAACGGATCCGAAAAACATTCTTGCAGGAGCCAAATCCATAATCGTAGTTCTGGAATCTTATTTTGAAGAATCTTTTCCCGGGCAGATGGAGCGTCATTTCGGCCGGTGCTATCTTGATGATGACCGGGTTACCAAAGACGGACTCGCGCTTAAAATCAAGGGCTTGCGGAAGTTTCTCCGTGAAAACGGTATTGATTCCAAAATACCGTTCAATCTGCCGCACCGTTTGTCGGCAGCCCGTGCCGGACTGGGCACGTTCGGCAATAATTGTGTTTTTTACGCGCGCCGTGTTGCTCGTTCAAGCTCTTTTGTGTTTCCTATCGCGCTTGTTATTGACCATGAATTTCCACCCGATGAACCGGATATTGCTGTCGGCTGTCCCGATTGGTGCCGCAATGCCTGTGTGGCGGCGTGTCCTACCCGCGCCCTCAAGGGAGGCGGGAAAATTGATCCTCGCCGCTGTATTTCCTTCTTAACGTATTATGGTGCAGGGCTCACTCCGCTGGAACTTCGTGAACCTATGGGCATGTATGTGTACGGGTGTGACCGCTGTCAGAATGTCTGTCCCCGCAATACCCCCTGGATGACTGAGGAAAAACCGCAAAATACCCGAGTTTCAGCCAAAGCCGCTGATTTTAATCTCTCCCGTCTTCTGCATATGGACAAACCATATTTTGAACAGAAAATCTGGCCGCATATGTTCTACATGTCTGCTGATGATCTCTGGCGCTGGAAGATGAATGCGGCTCGCGCGATGGGTAACAGCCTTAATCCGGCTTACGTCGCTGAGCTTATCCGCGCTTTTAAGGAAAATTCTGACGAGCGTGTAAGGAGCATGATTGCCTGGGCGCTGGGACGCATCGGCAATAAGGAAGCAATGACCGGACTGGAACAATTTTCTAAAGAAAGCGATGGTATGGTTAAGGAAGAAATCAGGCAGGCTATTGAATCAATAGCGGTCAGATTCTGATTAATAACAACTTTGCGGAATATTTTTTATTTTAATAAATCTCAAGAAATCTAATCTTCTTCAATCGAGATATCTATGATTTCAACGTTGCGTGTACCGCCGGGTGTTTGCACGTTGATTTCACTGCCGATACTTTTGCCGATAAGTGCTTTTCCAATAGGAGATGTTACGGAAATTTTGTTTTTACTGATGTCGGATTCATAAGGGCCGAGCAGTTGATATTTTATTTTTTCGCCGCTATCGATATCTTCCAGACTGACGTAACATCCGAACACTACTTTGTCGGCTTTCAATCCTTTTAAATTAATAATATTGGAGAGGGCCAGCTGATTCTCCAACTCCTGCACCTTTCCATACAGAAAAGACTGTCTTTCCTTGGCGGCTGAATACTCCGCGTTTTCGGAAATATCCCCGTGCGCACGCGCGACTTCAATATCGCGGACATTTTCAGGAATGGACACGTTCTTTATAGTTTCCAAGTCTTTTTTTAATTTTTCAAAACCCGCTTTTGTAATAGGTATTTTTTCCATATCAACTCCAGATTATTTTACTGCGTCCTGACGTGATCTGTTTGTGAGACTCAAATTTTAAAAGTGAAACACATTAAAATTTGTAAGTCGAACAATCCCGCCAAAGGCGGAGGGTTGAATACCCCCTTAGCTTACTGCGGAAAAAAGTTTCCAAAGCCTGCAAGGATGATTCATACCCGTGATTCCAAACTACGGGCAGGAGAATTGCTTAAATCTTGTTTAATAAAGAATAAGTACCCTGTCAAGAAACATTTAATGGCTCGAATTCCTCAATTGTGCTATTTAAGGCACAATGAAAAAAAGGTTTTTAGAGTAATGCTTGATAAATACAACAGAGAAATAAATTACCTGCGAGTTTCCATAACCGATAGGTGCAATCTGCATTGCAGTTATTGCCGTCCCAAGGAAGGAATTTCTTTGCAGGGACATGACGATATTCTTCGTTATGAGGAAATAATCCGTGTAGTTTCCGTCGCTGTTAAGATGGGATTGGTCAAGGTGCGGGTAACGGGAGGGGAGCCGCTCGTTCGCCGCGGCTTTGTCGAATTCATTGCCGAACTGAAAGGAATCAATGGGCTAAAAGACATCAGCCTCACAACAAACGGCATTCTTTTGGAAGAATTTGCCCAGAATATTTTTGATGCCGGGATTAACCGCATCAATATCAGTATGGATTCGCTAAATCGGGACAAATATTTCCGCATTACCAACGGCGGAAATTTGGATGCCGTTTTGCGCGGGATTGCCAGGGCCGAAGAAATTGGTTTTTTCCCGATAAAAATTAATACG
>JAPLJP010000006.1 GCA_026388535.1 Deltaproteobacteria bacterium
GAATCAGTGGACATATTTGCGCAATTCTTCTGGCTACGGAGGCGTGGCTGTAAGGGCTTTCCTGATAGCTTTCCCGTAAGTCCGCATGGGCGTCCAATTGCAGCACTTTCAGTTTAGGATCTTTTTCTTTAAGAGCCTGCACAGCTCCTAAACTGATGCTGTGTTCTCCGCCCAGTATTACCGGTATTTTATTTTGAGCGGAAACCTTGGCAATTTTATTGCGCACAGCATTAATCAAACTCTTTGGCCCGCGGGCGTCAATGGCAACCGGTAAAGTCGTATGAATTCCGGCCAAATATGTTTCTTTTTTTAACTCTTCATGGTAGAGTTCCATATTGGTCGAAGCTTCGATAATGGTTGCCGGTCCCCGGCGGCTTCCCGGTTGATAAGTGGAAGTCAAATCGTATGGAACGGGAACAACGACAAACAAGGCGTCGCGCAGTGAATGCGCAGGATAAATTCCTCCAAAATTCATAAGTTCAATCCTCACTAATAATTTATGTTAAAACATTCACACAGGGTTACAAAAATCACGGCCGGTAATACCCGAGAAAAAAATTATTATCTTCATAATAGAGAAACGAGTAATGATTAATCCAGTCGCCCAGCGTAACAAAAGTCTTTTTCTTTCCCTCAATAGTATAATGATTTAAGCTTGGCACATGACAATGTCCCAGAATAACAGCATCATAATCTTCCTGAAATTTAGCCAAGGCAAAAGAAATCATTTTTTTAACCAGTGCATCGCCATCTTCTATAGTCATTTCTTTGCTGGCGGTAGAAGTGAGGCCAGCCAATGTCCAGCGCAGCGAGGCCGGAATAAAGCGCTGAATATTATAAAATGCGTGACTGCGCAAAAATTTACGAAACAAGACATATTTAATGTTGGTGCTATCTGTGGTGTCGCCGTGAGCAATCAAAACCCGTAAATCATCTAATCTTACATTTGTCCATTCCTCAAATACTTCCATGCCTAAAACATCGCGAAAATATCCCCCCATAAAGAAATCATGGTTTCCTTCGCTCAGATGGATGCTAATACCTGTTTTTTGTAATTCAATTAATTTATTAATGATTAGTATAAATTCCGGATAAATTTTTTCCTTTTCGCAAAACCAAAAATCAAACAAATCGCCGGCAATATAGAGATCATCAATATATACTGGTCCTGCACCAGGTTTATCAGAATCGACGTGGCGATGGACCTTTCCTTCTTTAATATCATTGAAGAAATTTATTAGTTTTCCGTATCTTTCATCATTAGCTCGTCTTAAATGAGAATCGGAAATAAAAATGGCCTTCATTATTATAATCCTATCGATTTAATACGATATTCTTTAGCAGATAGCTCCAGCAAGGTCAATCCCGCGATTTTGAATCCTCCGGCTCCTGCCGGAGGCGTTTCCATCAACCACCTATTGTTTCTCTGAAAAAAAGTATTAGACAAGAAAATATAATTGATTCTTGTTTTGTCCGGCTTTTTTTGCTAGTTCTAATCAGCGCTATCGAATTAGGGGCTGTTCAAAAATGTTCAGGTGCAAGACGCGCAAAAAACCGAACCGCGAGGCGTATATTGATATACGTTGAGCGGTGCGGTTTACAGCGCAACACAGCAAATGAGCGTTTTTCAACAGCCCCAATTGGACAAATATTAAAATTCACAAATTCAGTTAAAGGCAAAAAATGATTAAAAAACAAAAGATAATTAAACGGGCAAAAGATGTTTTAAAAATAGAAGCGGAGAGCATTCTGCAGTTGATCGATAAAATCGACAGCAATTTCTCTCGCGCTGTGGATTTGATTTCCAAATCCAAGGGTAGAGTAATTATCACCGGAATAGGCAAGTCCGGATTAATTGGGCGAAAAATTGTTGCCACATTAACGAGCACGGGAACACCGGCGCTTTTTCTCCATCCTGTTGAAGGCATCCACGGCGATTTAGGCATTGTCACTAAAGAAGATATATTGCTAGCCATATCCAACAGCGGTGAAACCAGTGAGCTTATGCCCATAATCAATTCCGTCCGTCACATCGGCGCGCCGATCATTGCGTTTACCGGCTATATGTCGTCAACTCTTGCGCGAACAAG
>JAPLJP010000083.1 GCA_026388535.1 Deltaproteobacteria bacterium
TTTGAACCTTTTGGATGACTTTCACCGGTTCACGGAAATGTTCGATAACATCCAGCATGACAATACAATTAAATTTTCCTAAAAGTCCTTCGTTTATGTTTTCGAAATCTGCAACATGTATACGGTCCGCGATCCTATTATGAGCGAGTGAAACAATGTTGGCATTGAATTCTATGCCATGGGCTTCGAAACCTTTCCGCTCAGCCTCCTCAAGAAAAAAACCCGGCCCGCATCCTATCTCAAGTAACTTGTATTTATCCGCGCTCATCGGATGACTGAGTTGCAAAAGTGCGCGCATGCAATTTCTGGCAATCCGCGAAAACTGTTTTTGCCTGTATGCGCGTTCCGCAAAATAGTCTGCGTAGCCGAATATACTTTCATTCGCTCCTTTAAAAAAATTTTTATTCATAAAGTAATCTTCTGATCTGTATAGTTCATGAATTTTGCCGATTGATGGCTGAGGATGAAGAAACATTAAGCCGCATGCCGGACACTCATAAATTGTATGCGATTGAAAAGAATATCTGACTTTGACTGCGCCGGTATAATTGCATGCACAGTAGTTATTCATAATAAATGGATTCAGGTCAGTCATTGTGTTTACATTTTCGTAAATTCAGCATTTACGGCATAGAATTTTTAATAATGCACAGGTTTGCATCTTCGTAAACCCGATCCATACCAGGGAGCTTGTCAATGTAGGCATATAATAGATAATTATCACCATAAAATAACTCGTTATTAAAGTAATAATCATCCAATACCTTGTCTTTATGATAAACAATATAATCTATTCTCTGCTTTCTGAAAAGATCCGGTTCGGGAAGCCGCTCGATGTCTTCTTGGATTTCTAATCTTTTTTTTGTGAAATAGCCATAGACGCCATTCAATGTGTTCTGCTTGTGATGTGTCTGCCAGATCATATATATTACTTCGCGGTTATAGCCATAAACAGGTCTTTCTGAACCGAGAAATGAAGTAATCCCGTAACTCGGCAAATCCAGAATTACCTGGTTTTTCTTATCCTTAAAAAAAGCTGAATATGCGTAGGGAATCTGGTAATATTTTTCATAATTATATGATTCCATGGGAAATGGCGTGTTCTCAATAAAATGGATAATGAAGACGACTGCTGCAATTGCATATCCAACCCGTCCTGCTCCTTTTGACACCAGAAAGTACAAAATCATCGAAAGCCCCATGGCGGCTAATATGGAAAAGGCCAGCGATGTCATGAAAAATGCCCGGAGCGGCACTCTGAAAAATTCAAAAACTGGATTTAACTCATAGATGATGCTCATGGGACATGGGATTGTGATCGAACCTATCTTTGTTTGTGGCCCGATTGCCAATATCAAACCACCCAGCGCTATCAGGAGCAACTCTTTTTTCTTAATCGTTTTGTGAAACAGCCCAATACCGGCAAGCAGAAAAAACACACCGCCGAGGAACGCATGTTGCCGAACCCACGTAAAGTAGTTAACAAACAAAACATTCTCCTTATATAATAAATTGTTGGACAAAACTCCTATTAAATGAGCTGGCTGCAGTGAGAATGCAGAAATAACATTCATCGAACCCCACGGATCTATGATCTCAAAATTATGTAAAACGTATATATACCAAATGAAAAATGGCGCTATGATGGAAAAAAAAGTTGCTGCGGCAAAAACAAAATGCCGGTTTAGAAGATGAGCTTTTCGTATATTACATATCAGAACGAGGCTCAGCATAATCGTCTGAAACACAAACACATACGAATTCACATATACTTGAAGCCCCCCCAGCACAAATGAAAGATAGAGATGCAATTTACTTCTTGAGTCAATGTACTTTTTCAGAAAATAAACGCTTAAAGCTGCGAGGAAAAACCATAATTCAAAGCTGTCATCAATGTTGGCAAACATGAAATTAGAACAGGTAAAAGCGAATCCGGCGAATACTGAAGCAAGGAAATTACCGGTATATAAATTTGCCAGTAAAAAAACGGCAAATGCTGATGAAATAAAAACAGTGCTGATGAAAAAATAATATGCAACATGATCTCCAAAACCCAAATATTTATAAATACTGTAAGTGCCAACCCCCAGAAACGATGTTTCTCCATACCCATAGTTAAACTCGGATCCGTAGAAGTAGTTACCGATCTCTTCTCCTTTTGTCAGGGCTGATATCCTATTCATATAGTCATTACCCACGGCAATGATGAAAAGCGTATCGCAATTGCCGGGTACGGATTGTTTTAATGGGAACTGAGCAAACAGGCCGAGGAAGAAAACCGTATAAAAGATAAGAGCATAAATGGTCTTTCGGTTTTTTTTTATGAGTGGTAATATTAAGTTCATTTATTATTTATTTCGTTTTGGTGCCCGTTGAACCTAACCATTGAATCCACACTGAAAATTTCTTGCAGTAAAATCAACGGCGGTGTACTTTTCTTGATAAGACATTACTTTCTCATGAATGAAATATAGAAAATTTTCATTTGTATGTCAATTATTATGTCACACAAAACGATGCATTAGCGTTTAAAAGAAAGATAGAGAATGATGCTTATATTCAATTATAACGCTTCGAAAACTTGAGACTCGCAGAAGAGGTTTATCTGAATTCCTCAAAAATATTTATTTTTCAGATGAAACAACCAAAGGAAGAACCGATTTCTTTCTGAGGACTAATGTCGGATTATAACACCGACATGGTCATTAGTTCTGCACCTAACATCTTGTGGAAATATTTTATTGACACACAAAACCTCGTTTCCTATACTTCTTCCCATGAAAAGCAAGTATTTATCAAAATATAAAAATACGCGCGTCGGCGGAAAGGATGACCCAGCTTGAAACTGCTGTTAATTAACACCCCCATCCAACAAGAGGCGATTCTTGGAGAATTCAGTGGTATTTACAACGATCTGAAAATGATCCCGATAGGGATTGCCTATCTGGCTTCTAGCGTAAGGGCGCACGGGATCGAAGTGGCGATAATCGATCAATATGCGGAATGCCTTTCAGTTCGCGAACTGGAGGTCCGAATAAACAATTTTGCCCCGGACATGATCGGCTTTGGGGCCACAACCCCGAATTATGCGGCGGCGCTCGCCCTGTTGAAGCTGGTGCGCAAGGCCTTCCCAAAACTGAAAATAGTGATGGGCGGCAACCATCCGAGCTTATTCCCCGAAGCCGTGCTTGCCTGCCCGGAAGTTGATTTCGTCGTGCGCGGAGAAGGTGAGGAGTCTCTGCCGAAACTTTGCAATGCCCTGGTGTCCGGCACTCCTCTTGATAGCATACCCGGCCTTTCGTATCGGACGGCGGATGGTTCCGTCCGCAATAACCCATTCCCCGAACCAATAAATCTGGACACTTTGCCATGGCCTGCCTACGACCTCCTCCCAATGAGCTTTTATAGCAGCCCCAGCTATATGAAGTTTGCACATCCCGTCTTCCAAATAATAGCAAGCCGTGGCTGCCCTAATAAATGCAGCTACTGTATAAATTCGATAGAGCCTAAGATCGGGACCTGCTATAGGCAAAGACCATTGGACGATGTGCTTGACGAAATGGAAATGCTCATAAAGAATTATGGTGCCAAGCAGATACAGTTTTGGGACCCGATCTTTCCCCTTGGGAAGAAGCATACTTTGGAGTTCTGCGAGAAACTAATGAAGAGAGGACTCCACAAGCGAATAGTATGGAACTCAATGAACTACGCTGACCTCCTTGACGAGGAGATGATCGATGCTATGGCCAAGTCGGGCTGCCGCGGACTTGCCTTCGGGATTGAGTCGGGTGTCATTGAACTGCTCCAGAACGTCAACAAGCGTGCCGATTTGGAAAAGGTGAGGAATGTTTGCCGCATGACTCGAAAAAGCGGAATCACGGTTGTAGGTGCATTCATCATTGGCTTCCCCGGCGAGACCGCCGCGATGACTCGACAGACCATCGATTACGCTAAAAGTCTTGACTTGCACTATGCCCAGTTCAGCATAATGGTCCCTTATCCTGGAACCGCTCTCTATAAGCAACTCATAGAGAGCGGGAAGCTCAAAAACGTAGAGGATTACGAGTTGGTCCGCTTCAACCAAAGCGTTGGCCTGACCCAAAACGAACTAATCTATATCCCCGCAGGACGTACTTCTGACGAAATCAAGGAATGGCAGCGCAAGGCATATCGGGAATTCTACCTCAGACCCAAAACGGTCTGGCTTCATTTGCCGCACCTGCGTCTCAAGAAGATACCTCAACTGCTCAAATCTCTGATGACAGTGATGAAACTTTCATTGGTTAGTTCTCACAAGGGTGTTTGTGGCAGAACCTAAATATTTATAAAAGGTGTAAGTGCAAACCGTTAGAAAAACTATGATTCTTTATATCCGTTGTTAAATACGGTTCTGTAGAAATATTCACCGCTCTCTTCTCTTGCTTTTATCGATGACATCATACTCAAATAGTAAATACCCTTTGCAATCATAAATACTGTATCACAATTACCAGGCACTGATTGCTTAAAGGGTACTGAGCAAACAGGCCGAGGAAGAAAACCGTATAAAAGACAAGGGCATAAATGGTTTTCCGATTTTTTTTTGTGAGTGGCAAATTTGAATTCATTTTATGGAAGATTGCAATATATGATTAATAATATTTTTCTTTTGTTAATGTTATTGCCGGATATTTTAATTGATTTCCGTGATTATAAATCTTTTAATTTCTTTTTTATTCTTACTCTTTTTATTTAATAACTGCTCTTTAAGCAGTCTGCATTACCTCTTAATACCAAAAGATGGTTTTATGGTACCTTCCAGTGAAAAGGTTTACTTTTATTGATATCGTCCGTGCGTTGCAATATTTTTGAATATACTCCCGCTGATTGCTAATGTCAATGAGTGTATAGAAACCGCCCATCAAAAATTTAATACATAGTGTATTTAATCGCGTTAATCACCGGGTACCACAAGGAACCGGACACGCTGTGTCCGCTCCGCCAAGCTAATTTTTATAAATCTTCCTTAATTCCAAATTATTATTTTTGAAAAATCTTCCTTTGAGTAGATAGGATTTTTATAATCAGGATAAATGTAAAAAGATTTAATCTTATTATTAGGTAAAAGCACTACGCTGGATATGTCTTGATACACGAGCTTCCAATCTTTCAAATTTAATACATCAGAAGGGGAATAATATCTTTTAGACAAAACAATTACGTCCGTGTGATAATCTCTCAAAATTTTCTGCCAGTCTCCTGTCCGTTCAGAAAATTGCATGGCAATATCATATACAGATTCGGGATAGACTTCCTCGTATCTTCCGTCTATAAGAACTTTACACTGTGGATATAATTTCCAAAATGCGTAACTGCCCCAGTTATATATGGTCGCGAGGTTTCCGCAAATATTATTTTGTTTTATAAATTCAAATGAACCAACAGGATAAACAAGGGGGTCCACGATGATACTATTGGATAATTTAGGAATACTATAAAAAAGTATTGCCGCCAATAAAATATATCCAAAGCTGTATTTTATTACGCCCCATATTTTATAAATCTTATCAGTTAAATTATTTTTGATAAATATTTGCATAGGTTTAAATAAATCAAGATAATGATGATAAAAAAGTCCCGGTATGGCCAACATAAAAAACTCGGAATGCCTCTGATGTTTTATACCTAAACATAACAATACAATAACAAGTAAAATCCTTGTCCAATCAGGTTTTTCTTTTTGCCTAAGCAGCTTGATGCCAACAATAAGTATCAATAGAGCAAAAATCATAAATCCGGCAAGAATATGTATTTTAATTCCTTCAAACATGTGAATGGGACCGGTTAGGCTGATTGATTGCCATTCCAGAATATAAGGTCTTGACATAAGTGACGCTTCAATAATGAAACTCCATAACTTTAAGCCATAAGGATTAATCAATGTTACAGGTATAACCAAAGCCAATATCCCAAAATATTTCAGAGAATTCCTGCGATTTAATAATTCGCCCAGCGTATAAATAATAATTAATCCTATGCCAGTAAGGAAACCGCCATGCATATTTGCCCAGAGCAGCATTGTAACTGGGAATATCCAGATTAATTTATTTTCTCCCCGTCTAATCCTTTCCAGTGCATATA
Organism: Deltaproteobacteria bacterium; assembly: GCA_026388535.1. Taxonomy (GTDB): domain Bacteria; phylum Desulfobacterota; class Syntrophia; order Syntrophales; family Smithellaceae; genus Smithella. The sequence goes on from JAPLJP010000083.1 coordinate 6,121, forward strand.
GCCATAACGTAAAAAAAAGATATGTGAACATCTGACATCTTATCAGGCTTGCTATACCGGGAAGAAGTGAAAATGCGAGAAAAATAAAACAAAACACACTCTCGGGGTTTTTATTTGTCTGCAATTTAATTATTTTTATAATCAAGATAAAAATATGAAAAAATATCGTGCTTTAGTACATTTCCTGTTTGAAAAAAAATAGATCCCATGGCAAGTCTAGCCCACAAATCAATATCGGGTAAATTTACTATGAAAGTTAATATATATGTGATGATTGCTATTGATAGATAAAAAATCACTTTTTTCATTTCATCAACCATTAAGAATATTTTTCGGAGTATTAAAAGCAATCTTTCCAGTAAGACAAATAATAATTACAAACCAGCACAATGCGTTTAAGCCGAAGATAAGATAAAGTGCAGACAATAATTTGGACTTAAAGTAAAAATGCACTTTATTGAATCCCTTTTCGAGCTTTACCGCTTTGTAGGCTAAATTAGCTTTATAAACCGGGGTTTCTTTTCCATTTACGGTCGCCCTCCAGAAGGTATGCCAAACGTCACTATATAACAGCCATGCCGATTCTGTTTCATTGACATTGGTTGTGACCTCCAGATTATTCGAATCAAACCGCTGTATCTGATAGGGGAAACGCAAACGCTTGTTTGAGGACAGATAATTTTCCGAAAAATACAATGAGTCAACAGAACTTATCTTTTTATTCTTTTCAAGAGGCGATAGAAAAATAATATCGCCTTTATAATTTGCGTTGGTAATA
>JAPLJP010000192.1 GCA_026388535.1 Deltaproteobacteria bacterium
TCAAGACCCGCTGGGCGGAATGCGCGTGACACCTGAAGGATTTGCCGCCATGACACGTGTATTGCTCAATATTGCCGAGACATGCTGTCAGGGACGTTTTGTGGCTGTGTTGGAGGGCGGATATCACGTCGTTGGATTAACAAGATCGGTAAAGGCTGTTCTGGAAGAGATGCTGGACGAAACACATTTTTCGGAAGAAAGGCTCTCCCACCTTGAAAAAGAGGCTGATGAAGAAACCGTACAAATAATCAATAAAGTTATTTCCAGAATCAGTCCCTACTGGAAAGTATTTTAGTAAGTTAGAAATTATTTTCTGCTCTTTCAAGGCAGAAAATAATTTCGTTAACACATTAGTAAGTTTGAATTTGTTTTATATGTAAAACAAATTCATTTGACGCACTTATCCCGCATCAGCGGGGCTTATCCCGTATAACGGGGTTGAAGGAGGATACGCTTTGAAAATAAGCCCACAAGAAGTTGAATATGTGGCAAATTTAGCGCGCCTGGAAATAACGGACAAGGAACAAGAAAAATTTACCGCTCAGCTCAACGATATTCTTCTTTACATAGACAAGCTAAACGAGCTCGATACCAGAGGCGTGGAACCGATGAGCCACGCTATCTCTGTGACCAACGCGTTTCGCGAAGATAAAATATTGGATTCAATCGGCACGGAGAATTCGTTGGCCAACGCGCCGGACGCGCGGGGCGAGTTCTTCCGCGTTCCTAAGGTTATAGATTGACGCCACCGTAATTCGTCATTGCAAAACATTGTAGGGACTGCTCCCCGAGCAGTCCAAAACGCGGCGTGATCAGGGATCACGCCCTACAACATAAATTATTACATTAGTAAATCTATTCGATGAATCTCCCGCCAACGGAGAACAAGATTTAAGGGAAATTATGGAGTTAAATCAGTTAACGATTCACGAACTGCAGGAAAAAATTAAAAACGGTGACGTGTCGGCCCTTCAGATAACTCAGTCCGTTTTTTCAAGAATTGACGCCGTGGAAGAACGTGTGCATGCCTACATCCGTTTGATGAAGGAAGAAGCTCTCGCCGCCGCCGCAAAAGCCGACGAGAAAATTAAAAGCGGCGATATCAAACCATTAACCGGAATTCCCATCGCGCTGAAGGATATTTTATGCACCAAGGGCATCGCCACAACATGCGGCTCGCACATCCTGCATAATTTTGTTCCGCCTTACAACGCCACCGTTGTAGAAAAACTTCGCGACGCTGGAGCCGTATTTGTCGGCAAGGCGAACATGGATGAATTCGCCATGGGCTCTTCGACGGAAACTTCATATTTCGGCCATACCCGTAATCCTTGGGATTTAGAGCGAATTCCCGGAGGTTCCAGCGGCGGCTCAGCCGCGGCAGTTGCCGCTGATGAATGCATAGCCTCTATTGGTTCCGACACCGGAGGCTCCATACGTCAGCCCGCGGCGCTTTGCGGCATTGTCGGGCTGAAGCCGACTTACGGGCGTGTGTCGCGCTTTGGCCTGATCGCGTTTGCGTCCTCGCTGGATCAAATCGGTCCTTTTACCAAAGATGTGGAAGATTGTGCCATTATGATGAATGTTCTGGCCGGTTACGACTCCAAAGAATCAACGTCCGTTAAGGTAGAAGTTCCCGATTACCTGCAATTTGCCGGACGGGATATTAAAGGCTGGAGAGTAGGCATTCCCAAAGAATATTTTATTGAAGGCATTGATGCCGAAGTAAACGCCGCCGTTAAAAAAGCAATCACAGTAATCGAACAAAGCGGCGGACAATGTGTAGAAATTTCATTGCCGCATACGCAATACTGCGTGGCGGTTTATTAT
>JAPLJP010000146.1 GCA_026388535.1 Deltaproteobacteria bacterium
GAACTTTTTGCCGACTACGAACAATGGGAAGAAAGTTTAAAAACAAACAAAAAAGAAAATGCCGGCGATGCCCGCAAAACAGATAAAGACAAAAGACCTAAAAAAGAAAAAACAAAACTTAGCTATAAAGAAAAATTGGAATTGCAAGACGCAGAAAAACAAATTGAAATTTTAGACGATAAAATTAAATCACTGGAAGCACAGTTGGCCGATCCTAAAAACTTCAGTGACTATATTTTACTCCATAAATTAACAGATGAAATTGCATCAAGCAAAGAAGCCCTTGATAAATACTACCACCGTTGGGAAAAACTTAGTGAGCCAAGCTGAGAGCAAACGAAGTGCAGCTCGAAGCGTAAGGCGAACTATCCCCGAAGCGGAGCATAGCGACGTGGGATAGTGAGAACCTCATAACTATCCCCTGAACGCAGTGAATGGGGATAATGAGCACCAGGAGCATAGCGATAGTGACGCTCGAAACGTAAGTGGAACTATCCCCGAAGCAAAACGGGATAGTGAGCACAGAAAGGAAGAAGAGCCGCCCATTGCCGGATCACAACTGCAATCGTATGTGTACCGTCTCTTCTTCTCCCGGAACAAAGTAGATTTCGAAGCCACGTTTCTGCGCTAATCTGAGCATCTTTTCGTTGCGCGGAAGCACGATGCCCTCCATCGTCTTGAACCCGCATTCGCGTGCAGTCTCTTCCAGGGAAATCATAAGCATCACTGCCACACCGCTGCCATGCCAGGCATCGTCCACCGTTATGCCAAACTCGCAACTACCGGGAATTTCGGTGTGTACATAACGCGCCACGCCGATTTCCACCTCTTTATGATCACGCATGATGGTGGCGACAAAAGCCATGTGCCGGTTGTAATCGATTTCGGTGAAATACTTGAGCTTCTTCGGCGACAGTTCCCATATCGACGCCATGAACCGGAAATAGCGGGATTCTTTCGACAGGTGCTGTACAAACTCCTGTTCCATGCCGGAGTCCTCGGCGCGGATCGGCCGGATGGTCACATCCGTATCCTTTAACAATAAGTGTTTGATAAGACCTTTTCTTTTCATGGTTGAACTATAATAATTTCGGCGTTGTATATCAATTAAACATTGACCGCACAGTGGAGCCCCTCCGGCAGGAGCCGGAGGCTCCTTTCCAAAACGCGACATCCCGCGATTGGCAGAAAGCATTCAACCCCTAGCGGGAGCTGGGGGCTTTCTGCAGCGGGGTAAATACAAAAAATATTTCTGTTTCAAAGGCCCCTCTTCGCCGATGATTTTTTATGCTGCTTAGATTTATTTGATATTTCCATGATTTTCTTTTTTTTAGCTGAAGCTTGTTTTGTTTTAGGCTTTTCAGGAATCTCTTTAATAACCATTAATTCTATAGCATCCGGTTTAAGCTGGAGGGCGTGAATTAAAATGTATATGCCGATTATCACAAACGGAATGCTGAGGCACTGTCCTATTGTCAGCGGAAAGGTATTGTTCGGATCAATCTGGAACTCTTTGAAATATTCAACAAAGAACCGGAAGGTAAAATAACCGATAAGAAAAACACCGGAAAAAAGCCCTGGCCGCTTTTTTCCTTTGAGGAAATATTCAACCGCGAACAGCGATAAAAGAACGATCAGGCCTCCGGCCGCCTCGTAAAGCTGTGAAGGATGCCGAAGATACGCGCCGTGATCGCTGTAACGCATGAAATGAACACCCCACGGTACGGTAGTAACCCGCCCGACGATCTCGCTATTCATGAAGTTGCCTATCCTGAAAAGTGTGGCGCCCACAGCAGCCGCGAAAACTATTCCGTCGCCAAGAATCGCAAACGGAATTTTCCGCGACCTTGCAAACCATATAGCCGAAACAAAAAGGCCTACCGTGGCTCCGTGGCTTGATATGCCGCCTTTCCAGACCTTTAATACTTCTACAGGATTATTAATAAAGTATGATGTCTCGTAAAAATAACAGTGAGCGATCCTTGCCCCGATGAACGTGCCCAAAACCCCCCAGAACAGGTAATCCATTGAAACCTTTTCGGAATACCCGTATTTTTGCATCTGCTTCTGAAAAAAATAATATCCAAGCAGAAGAGTGGCGCCCAAAAGAATTCCGTAATATCTAAGTTGGATAGGACCGATAACAATAATATTCGGATCAACATTCCAGACAAAACCATGCATGATTATGATTCTCCGAAATTAAACAATTAATTAAGTGGGGAAACACAGTTAAACTATAAGAAGTCCCGTCTTGTGTGTCAAGAAAATCTTGATCACACGGGGTCGTGGGTGCAGTCGGGCGCATTGCCCATGCGTGACCCTTAGGTTGTTTAGGGAAAAAGGGGGTTGAGGTAGGGTGAAATCTTATCAAGCCGTCATACCGGCGTAGGCCGGTATCCAGTATTCTTTATTCCTGGATGCCGTTCTTCAACGGCATGACATTTGTAAAATCCTCCCTAACCCTCCTTTACAAAAGGAGGGGATTGAAACCTTCTTCATACCGGCGAATGCCGGAGGTATCCAATCCTTATTTATTGTCATGTCCAGTGCAGCCTATAGTCCAGCTATGCTGGGGAGACATCTTGTCTTTCAAGACTTCTCACCCCGATAAATCGGGATTCGAAGTGACAAAAAAGACAGCATACCCGTTGCAAAGGCAGGCATAAAAAAAATCGGACATTCACAAAGGGAATGTCCGATTAATTTGTTCTACTGTTTTATCTAACGCAATTATTTTGTATCTTTTTTTGCAGCATCTTTTACATCAGTGATAGCTTTTTTTGTGGCATCTTTTACATCAGTAGCAGCTTCTTTGGCAGCATCTTTCACATCAGTGGCGGCCTCTTTTACAGCATCTTTTACATCAGTTGCAGCTTCTTTTACTGTAGTTGCATTTGCAGGAGTCGCTGTCTCTTCAGATTTTTTGCAACCTGCGACTGCAAAAGATAAAGAAACAACGAAAAGCATAGAAATGAAAATAGTAAATATTTTTTTCATAAACCGTGAACCTCCTTTTAAAGATTTAAGAACCTGGTTTTATTTTCCAAGCCTTTGTATTGTAGGCAAGCTATACGCCATGGGGGGTTTTGTCAAGAGCCAAAAATAAAAAATCCCCTGAATAATCTTTAGAACCCCTCATTTGATGCTATTTCGGCGGCAGGGTTCGCACAAAAGATACGGCCCGTTGTACCCAATCGTTGAGTTCTTCGTCAGAGTCCAGCGCTGCGGATAAAACCATCACCCAGCCCTTCATCGGCCGGCCGGTGAGGTCAAATTTTCTTGCGTGCGGCATCTTCAGCATCTCCGCATATTTATCCACACCAACCCGTACAATCAAATCTTCCTTAATAATGCCGCAGACCATGTTGCCGAAAAGTAAAAAGCAAATTCCGCCGAACATTTTCTTTTCATCAAATTCCGGTTCTTCCTCTAATATCTCACGGATTCTCTGTGCCAATCCCTTATCGTAGGACATAATGAGCCAAGCTGAACTATAGTGAAGCGTAAGGCGTAATGAGACTCAAATTTCAGAAACAAAGTGAACTGAATTTTGTAAGTCGAACTATCCAATGCCAAAGGCTATTGGTAATTATCCCCGAAGCGCAGCGTAGTGGGATAGTGAACACCTTTAAATATTTTTCCAAGCGTAGCGCACTGAAATTTGCTGGTCGAATTATCCAATAGCCTTTGGCTATTGGAAACCGTCCCCATTATTTCTCCGGGGAAAATCAGCGTCAAATGTCAAGATTAAAGATTTGACCCCAATAATACGCAGGGCGTACCTGACGCCATACAGTTCCTGATAGACCAACATGACCCAACTGCCTATCATCACGGAACGGTCGAAAAATCCTGCATGACTTATAGCGCGAAGGAGCCCATGGATACGTGATGGGAAAAGATTATCGGGCAACAGATTCGTGACGACCACCTCCCGGATTCGGTTTTTTCAAAAGCTTTTGCAGATAGGCCATGCGTTTCTTGTACGCCTTTATTTCCTTCCGGCATTTTTCGCGTTCTTCGATTAATTTCTGAAGTTTCGGCAGTTCCTTTTCAGAGATATGCCGGTTGATGACTTTTTTCCCGTCTCGCCGGACAAGGTAATGATAGGCGTATTCTTTTTCTTTATTTTGTTTTATGCGGACATTGAGGGCGCCTTTGGGATAGCTTTCCGCCTTGGCGAGAAGGGCCTTGATGACCTCCCGGCAACGTGCGTATTCGTCCTCCAGCATTCCTTGGACAACTATATCTTTTTCCGCTACTTTCATAATTAATTAGTATCAATGTAGTGGAAATTTGTCAACTTCTATTTTTAATAACACCCGCTGATAATGAGCCAAGCTGAAAACGAATCCTGACAAGTCAGGATGAAGTTTGAAGCGTAAGGCGAATTATCCCTGAAGCGCAGCGTAGCGGGATAGTGAACACCTCTTAGTATCCCAGGCACGCAGTGCCGCGGGACACTATTCCTCACTCTTCACTCTTTACTCTTCACTCTTTAATGACACTCGCTAAGAACTAGCTTTGCGACGTTCGAAGCGCCAGTGGAATTATCCCCGTAGCAAAGCGGAGTGGGACACTATTTACTCTTCACTATTCACTATTCCCTGTTCTTGAGCTTCTTCCTCTTTTGCTTTTTCTTTACTCAGTTCCCGAATCAGTTCATTGGACTGATGTAATAATCGTGCGGCTTCACTCTCCAGCTTCCTCATCTTCTTTTCCAGAGCGTCATCTGCCAATTCCGCTTCCAGAATTTCATCATCAATTTCATTAATATCTTTAATGTCATCGCTCATAGCAATTATTAATCCTCATCTGTCATACCGGCGAAGGCCGGTATCCAGGAACATTAAATTAAATAATACCCTCCCCGATTATTTCTTATCCCCGTTACCTAATAAAATTTGTCCACACCCTTTCTTCATTTTCCGGCAGAGAAATTCCCGCTTTTTTGCCCGCCGCTACTGACTTTAAAAGCCATGCCATATTCCTGCCCAGCGTCCGCATTATCTGCATGCCTTCAACATCCTGCAGCACTTCCTCCGGCGTGTTGCCATGCACCATATTCCAATACTGGGATGACACTATCGGCATATTATTGATGGAAAAATATTTATTGATCTGTTCAAACGCCGCGGTAGCACCGCCGCGGCGACAGCTTACGATTGCCGCACCCGGCTTGTAAGTGAATACGTCACTGCCGGAGAAAAAGCAGCGGTCTAAAAATGATTTTATAAAACCGGAAGGTCCCGCATAATGGACAGGGGAACCAAAAACAAAACCGTCTGATTTATCAGCTTTATCAAGCGCGACGTTGACGACATCATCATCAAAAACGCATTTCCCCTTCTCCGCGCATTTTCCACATGCCGTACATCCTCTGATAGGTTTTTTGCCGATATAGAATATTTCCGTTTCAATATCCTGCTTATTCAATTCCCTTTCCACTTCACAAAGGGCTGTGTAGGTGCATCCTTTCTTGTTGGGACTTCCATTAACCAATAATACTTTCATGATAATCTCCCCCTCGCCTGTTATTCCCAACTGCGCTGTCATTGCGAGCCATCTCTAAGATGGCGTGGCAATCTAATGAGCCTGTGGCTCTCGCACGGGAGCCCAAAGCGAATTATCCCTGAGCCGTAAGGCAAATGGGATTTGTACCTTTCTTTTGTCATTCCCCGGCGTAACCGGGGAATCCAGAAACATTTAAATAGAACCGTCACCAATGATTCACCAAACAATAACTTAATAACTTAAGGGCGTCCTTATCATGCATCCTATTGCTATTTCCCGTTTATCGTTACCATGATTTCTTTGAAACTTTCTACTGCCGCTTCGAGATTTTCTATGATGTCGTTAGCCAACAAATCAGGATCGGGCAGATTGTCGAGATCGGCAAGACTCTTATCTTTGAGCCAGGTAATATCCAGACTTGTCTTGTCTCGGCTGACTATTTCATCGTAGGTAAATTTACGCCAGCGACCTTCGGGATTTTTCTCCGCATTCCAAGTTTCCTTGCGTTTATGCCGATTGTCCGGATTGTAACACTTTATAAAATCCTGAAGGTCTTCAAACTTCAACGGTGATTTTTTCAGAGTGTGGCGAATGTTGGTGCGGTAATCATAAATCCAGACTTCCTGCGTCCACGGGTCTTTGCTGGCCGGTTTATTATCAAGAAATAACACATTGGCTTTGACGCCCTGCGCATAGAATATGCCAGTCGGCAGTCTCAAGATCGTATGCAGATCGGTTGTCTCAAGCAATTTCCTTCGGACAGTCTCACCTGCCCCGCCCTCAAACAAAACATTATCAGGCAAGACAACCGCCGCTTTGCCGCTGGTTTTCAGCATCGTGCGTATGTGCTGAACAAAATTTAATTGTTTATTGCTTGTCGTCGCCCAGAAGTCTTGCCGGTTGTAAGTAAGATCTTCTTTCTCCTGTTCGCCTTCTTCATTGGTAAAGGTCATGGAGCTTTTCTTCCCGAAGGGAGGATTGGTTAAAACGTAATCCACGCGCAAACCCGTATCGGCCACCAGTGAATCAGTGGGCAGGATAAATGTCTCGGCATCAATATCACCGATGTTGTGCAGGAACATATTCATCAGCGCCAGTCTGCGCGCACCCGCAACAATTTCATTGCCATAGAAAGTTGAATTTTTCAAAAACGCTTTTTGCTCTTTGGTCAGTGTGAAATTTTTCGCATCGGAAATAAAATCATAAGCCGCCAGAAAAAAACCACCTGTGCCGCAGGCCGGGTCGGCAATGAATTTCATCGGCTGCGGTTGCACACAGACCACCATGGCCTTAATTAACGGTCGCGGTGTGAAGTATTGCCCCGCTCCGCTTTTGGTATCCTCAGCGTTTTTCTCTAACAGACCCTCATAAATCTTGCCTTTGACATCTGTACCCATAACAGTCCACTGCTCTTTGTCTATCATATCAATCAGCTTGTAGAGCTTGGCCGGGTCCTGAATCTTGTTTTGGCTCTTAATGAATATCTGCCCCAGAATTCCTTTGGAATGCGACAATTCGCGTAGCAAAGTCGTGTAATGTGCCTCCAGCGCCGCGCCGCTTTTTGCAGTCAGGCTTTCCCAATTATATTGTTTGGGAATATCAAGTTTCCTGCTGTAAGGGGGCTTGCTGAACTCGTCGGCCATTTTTAGAAATAACAAATAAGTAAGCTGCTCCAGATAATCTCCATAACTCACACCATCATCGCGAAGTGTATTACAAAAACTCCATATTTTACTGATGATGCTTGATGTATTGTTAGTTTCGTTACTCATAAATTCAATATATTCTCCAAAACATACTCGATTGATTGCTTTAAGTTCATACCTTCAATAGGGGTTTCAATTAAATTATCCTGATAGCCGTTTTCCTGATACCATCCCCTTTTTTTCTTTGCTCTTTCGGCATAATCAAAATCATTCATCATGCCATTATGCTCCCAATAGAATTCTCTGCGATTATGCTTGAAAGTGAAGTCAGGCAACTTAAATGATTTGTTGTCTTTCGCTATTAAAGGCTTTTCATAGAAAAAACCAATTTCATGCTTTGCCAAAGCTTCTGAAATTAATTTTTCACCTTCCGACCGCACAAATAAATCAGGCAATACTTCATAAATCAGATTTTCCGGTTTATATTTCTCAAAGTCTTTCGAAGGGATGCCTTTTGAAGTATTGAATAAAGATGAGTTCCTTTTAACGATTTCTGATTTGCCTAACCACAACCGACTTTTAAGAATATTTAAATTATTTTGAATTAAAACTATTTGAATACATGTTGATCTTGTTAATGCTGTATATAACATTTCACGGTTTAGAAAATCTGAGTCCTCTTCAGGAACAATCATTATGGTAATATCAAACTGACTGCCCTGTGCTTTGTGGACAGATGTAGCATAACCCAACTCTAGCATTTCATTTGCTTGCTTTTTGGTAAGGTAATAGGAATATCGTTCATAGTCCTTTGGAAATTTTATCATAAATTTTTTCTTACTATTAGGAAGAAAATAACCAAGTGTTCCGTTAGGTATATATGTATCGTCAGAGCTGACAATCTTATTTATAGTATGGTCCCAGGCATGATAAGTATAATTTCTTATCTGCAAAACTTTATCGTTGAAAACAAATCCATATTTGTGCCATTTATCAACTACGTCTTTTCCTCTAAGGGCTTTTTGAATTTCAAGGTTGATATTGTCAACTCCTGTTGGCGTGTGTCTGTAAGGTGCAATTAAATTGATTGCCTCAATTTTTCTGTCCTTGTTAAAAGGAATCCCATGAACATCATTGTATCTTTCGCCCAATTCTTTTTTACTTTTATTTCTTTCTAATCGTGAAACAGCATAGTCCAAAATTTCAGGAATCTTTTTTTGCAAATCATCTTCATCTTTCCAATTCATCAATAATAACGGTAGAAGCCTGGCTTTTTTCGCCGCCAGAAACTTTAAGAGTAAAATTGTTTTTGTTTATCCAACATTTCCGCATCAAAAAACTATGAATGGTCATTACGTTAACATTCGGGTCATTAATACGATCTCTTAAAATTAAAGTAGCTTTGCCAGTCGGCGCAAGCAACATAAAATCATGTCGTGGTTCCTTTTCTTTAATGCCTTGCACCAGTGATCGGATTACCGTCGTCTTGCCTGTCCCCGCTGTTCCGGTTAATACACTTAAGCGGCTTGTGTAAAGTTTTTCTAATGCAGCAATTTGTTCACGATTAGGTTTTGTTTTGTTGGATTCAATAATTTTTTTCCAATTTGTTCCTGCTGATTTAATACCGGCATCTTTAATCAGATTTATAAAATCTGTTCTTATTCGTCTTTCTGCATCATTCAAGCGTTTCAGATAAATAGAATGAATACCATCAGCCCTGTCTTCAACAACTTTAGGCGCAAATACATCTTTGTGTTGATTCCATGCGGTCAAATCACAATTGAAGATGCCCGACTTGTCATTTTGATCGTGCCACTGGTTCACTTTTTCAGCTACAGTTGTCCATTCCAGAAATGTATGACCTTCGGCCGCTGATTCTTTCAATATGGTATACATTAAACATCTCAATCTTCGTGGGTCATCCAATGCAATTCGGTCTACCTTTCCCAAATCCTCCGACGGCACCATTCCATGGTCTATCTTTTCAAAATTCACAAAATCGGTAACATCGCTGCCAGTATATTCTTCGGCAATAATGTATGGGTTTTCATAAATAGTTTGCAAGGCTGATTGAATGGAATACATACCCCGTTTTTCACTAAGAATATTTTGAATCTGATCTTCATCCAGGTTGAAGAATGGGAGTTTATCTCGACACAATTTACCTTTGATTTCCTCATTCTCATTTCCGCAATTCATCATCACTTCAAATCTCTTTTTTGATGGGTCAAGTAAAGCTTCCTCATCTTTGCTCATTTTTTTACGACCTTCAAAGCGATCGAAGAAGTAATCTTTAATGCGCTCAATTGGATGGTTCTTTAGGCGAATACGTATAAATTCTTCCGGTTTTTCCATGCCTAGGAATTTCAAAACAGCGCTTAAACCCGGATACAATCCTCTGCTAATCCAGCATTCTTTGCGTACTGCTTGCAACCATACCAAGTGTTTTTCCCACTGAGAAATTTCAGATTTACTGAAATAGTTTTGTTTAATAATTGTTTTAACGGCAACAATGGTTTTATCTATCAAGCTTATAGCATCATCATCATTTACATGATGCGCAACATACTTAAAACTCCGCGATAAATCACCCTCTGCAAATACGGCAATAGAACGAACATCTTTACCCTTTGCCAGATATTCCTGATAAGGCAACCGCATTCTTTCTTTAGGTTCGTTCTCTACAAGACGACTCCAGATATAACCGCCATACATCTCTTTTTGGTCGTTGGGAATATCATCCCACATTACAAGGGGATAAACTTTTTTAACCCGTGCAATGCCAGCCAACAAATACTTTTTATCATCACCAGACACAGGATTGTCGTAATTACAGTAATAAAAAATTAGACCGGCGCTTCCGGCTTCTTTCAATTCATCAAAAAATTCTTCTACGTATTCTTTCCGTTCTTCAGCTTCTCTTCGTTCTCCTGATTCATCCCACATATCTTCAAACGGCCAGGTGCCACAGCTATTGGGTAGAATATCAATCGTTTTTTGTGAAGTGTTTTTGATAAATGATTTCGGAACATGCGTGTGCCTGATAGCAGCCTTGCCGAAAACATTCATGGTTTCAGTACAGGGTGGCTGATAAGACCACTTTGCATCATAAGGTTGCCCTTTTATTTTATCTTCCTTCTTATCATCTTTGTCTTTACGAATTTTTTCTGCATTCACAGAATGGAATCCTTTACAATAAGAATTCTTTGACGGTACGTTGCAAACACAACCATCCCAACCTCTGTCATGCCATGGCAATCTTATTGAAATATGCTTCATTTCAATTCCTCTTTCTTGCTGCTTTTATACGTTCAAGTAATTTCGATGCCTGTTCGTCGTTGGGGTCTTGGGGGACGAGCTTGCCTTCAAAGGCTTTCTTTAAAATGCTTTGCCGCAGGGATTCGGACTGTTTAAGACTTTGCTCAATGCTCTCTTCGATTTTGTCGCAGACCGAAAGACGGGATTCGATTTCAGCGACGATGGCTTGTTGTTCACTAATAGTTTTTGGAACAGCTATCTCAATTGGGTATATTTTGCCTTGCGAAATTACAGGTTGTGCCGTTGAGCTAGAATACTTGTTAAGGTTTAAGCTAATGATTAAATGATACAAATAATTTATGTCGAATACTAATTCATCAAAAGTAACAACAAATGCATTATCTGTTACCCAGCTATGAGGTTTTGTTATATGAGCATTCCCACACTGCGCACCAACGCGCCCAATAATAAGTTTTTCTTTTTTAAATAAATATTCGTTATGTTTGCCTGTTATACCATTTCCACCATATACTAAATATTTACCATTCTCATTTCTCCCAGCTTTAGTAAGTCCACTTCCGCTGCTTATAGAAATTACTTCACCTAATGTTGTTTTGCGCCAATTCTCAAATTTATTTATCAGCTTGCCTTCAAAGGCCCATTTCAGGACGGCTTGACGATAGACTTTGAGTTGTTGCTGCGCGGTTTTGAGGCTTTCAATACCTTTATCCAAACTGCTGAACAGCTCTTCTATCTTAGCAACAATGCGCTGCTGCTCGGAAAGAGGTGGGAGGGCAATTGTTGATTCTTCAAATTTATTTTTGGTTATATGCGCAAGACCTGCTGTGCCATGAGCTTTACTGACAAATTCTTTAACTTTGTGATTCAGGGCATATAAATAGTACTGTTTTGTGATTTCTTTCTCATCAACTACAATTCGGAAAATATGCTGATTTAATACAGCGCGACCACCCAACCAAATATGTGCGCCAAATGACGTATCTGGTGTTCCTGACCAAGCAAAAAGTAAATCTCCTTTATTGACATAGTATTTGTCATCTACTGCAAAGTTGCAATAATTGAACTCAGATTTTTCACGATTGAGATTCTGAATCCTAATAATCGGCAATCCATCTTTACTCCACTCAGTTGGTTTAAAAGCTTTACCATTAACATAATTTGCAATCTCACCCAGCTTAACTGTTTTCCATCCGTATGGGATTCCCTTATTTTCACTCATCCTATGCCGCCAGTGCTTCGTTTAGTTCGTTGATGATGTTTTCTGTCTCATTGCCGAAGAGCTGCCACATTTTGCCTTTGCCGCCCTGCGCGTCAAATGGCGTGTAGTCCAGATCATCTAGACTCAGCGAAACGGATGCAGCGATATGGTCTTTGAGCATTCTGAGCCACTGCATTTGCTCTTCGGTGAATTTCAGAGTGCCTGCTTGTTTTTTAAAGACCCAATTCTGAAAGTTTTTATCAACTGTCTTGTCGTAAGAAGTTAGCGAGGCGTCAATGCCCGCCACTTTGCGAATCAGTGAAACCAGCGCCACAAGTTCATTCTTAGGCTGGCCGCTGACGCTTTCCAAAAGTTCATAGGCGCGCCAGACATTCAACGGTGCAAGAGTGGGCTTATCAGCCACAATCGTATCCACCAGCTCGCGAATCATCGCATAAGTCAATTCGCGCCTACGGTAGGGCTGGCTGTAAAATATTTGCAGGGCAGTGATTTCGTCCTTGTGTTTGGCAATCCACTCGGCAAATGTCTTGACCAGTTCTTCTGCTTTGTCTTTGTTGTCTTTATCCCAGCCAGCCGCTACAAGCTTATCGGGATTGAGAATATCAATAATCTGTTCGTGCGCCTTGCGGACATTTTCAATGTAGTCGTTTAGGTCGCCGTTGAAGGTGCCGGCTGCCACATTTTGCAAGTCTTCGGTGAGTTTCTTGACTTTCTCTTCTTTTTCCACAGGCGCAATATCGGGATTTTCCTTCTCAACTTTGAGGCGAATATCTTCGATTGTGTCGGGATTGTATGCATTTAGCAGTTCCCTGACGACCTGCGGAATAGTCTTTTTTGCTTTTCCGGCAAAGGTTGTTTTTTCTTTTTCGGTGAGTTGCTTATCGAGCCTGACCAGACGATTGGCAATGCTGGTAAACAATTCTTCGTCTCTTGCGCCCACAGTAATTGCCGCCAGCAAATCTTTCAATGGTACGCCCGGCTTTTTCTCCAGAGGGCGGCTGTCTGTTTTCAGGCTTTTGGTGACGCCGATGGCATCGACAATCACGTAATGGTCTTTGGTGTATCTGGCGGTGGGTGTTACTTTTTTGAGATCATCCAGATTAATGGTGCGTGTGCCCCGGCCTTTCATCTGCTCAAAGTAGTTGCGGCTTTTAACATCCCGCATAAACAGCAGACACTCTAAAGGTTTGACATCCGTACCGGTGGCGATCATATCCACGGTAACAGCAATGCGCGGATGGTAGTCGTTGCGAAACTGCGCCAGCGTGCTTTTGGGGTCTTCGCTGTTGTAGGTAATCTTTTTGCAAAATTTGTTTTCTTCGCTGAATTCTTCCCGCACGATTTGAATAATGTCGTCGGCGTGGCTGTCGGTTTTAGCAAAGATCAGCGTTTTAGGCACTTCAAATTCGCCTTTATCGTTGAATCGTTCAGGAAACATTTCCGGCAAATGATCTTTAAATGTGCGGATGACGGTGCGAAGCTGGTTGGGGTTAACGACTTTATCGTCCAGTTCCGTATTTGAATAAACAACATCCTCATCCAACTGTTCCCAGCGTTTTTTGCGGGTGAGTTTTTCCCGATGATCAACATATTGGCCTTTCCATATCTTGCCGCCTTTTTTGGTAATCTGTGTTTCAATCAAATAAACGTCACTGCCGACATTGACGCCGTCGGTAACAGCTTCTTCGTGGGTGTATTCGCTGACGATGTTCTGATTGAAGAAACCAAACGTGCGGTTGTCGGGCGTGGCTGTAAGGCCGATTAAAAAAGCGTCAAAATAGTCCAGCACCTGTTTCCAGAGGTTGTAAATGCTGCGGTGACATTCGTCGATGACGATGAAGTCGAAAAACTCAACGGGCAGTTTGGCATTGTAGACCACCGGCACCGGTTGGCGTCCTTCCCATTTGATTTCACCGGGATTTGTTTCTTCTTCTTTTTCATCCAGCTCTTTTTCCTTCAGAATCGAATATAACCGCTGAATGGTGCTGATGTAGACTTGATTATCGCTTGGCACAAAGCTGGATTTCAGACGATGCACGCCATAGAGTTCGGAAAACTTGCGGTTATCGTCATTGGGCATATAGGCCATGAATTCCTGCTCGGCCTGCTCACCAAGATTTTTGGTATCCACCAGAAACAAGACGCGCCCGGCTTTGGCATAAGTGAGCAGGCGGTAAATGGCCGTAATGGCGGTAAAGGTTTTGCCGGAACCTGTGGCCATCTGAATGAGTGCCTTGGGATGATTGCCGCGAAAGGAAGTTTCAAGATTATTGATTGCGGCAATTTGGCAATCGCGCAGACCTGCTGTTGGCAAAGACGGAAGATCCTGTATTCTGCACCGCAGAGTTTTGTCTTTCTTTAACAATTTCTGAAATGTTTCCGGCCGGTGAAAAGCAAAGACAGGGCGCGATCGTGGCTTGGGATCACGATAATCGGTAAAACGGGTTACCGTGCCGGTGCTTTCATAAACAAAGGACAGCGGATCGTTATCGAGATATTTGAGTTTGCTGTCGGCATAATCTTTGGATTGATCTTCATGAACAGTTAAATGAACGCCCTCTTCTTCTTTTTTGGCTTCAATTACGCCGACCGGCTTTCCATCAACAAACAAAACGTAATCAGCGGGACCAATGGCGGTTTGATATTCAGTGACAGCCACACCAAGCCCGGCAGATAGATTAATCTGTTTCTTATTTTGAATAATCCAGCCGCATTCAGTTAACTGCTTGTCGATATTGTCGCGTGCTATCTGTTCTGGGTTTTGATTAGTCATAGTAAGTACATTATCGCGCATCCGTAAAACTATGAAATAAGTGGCAACGCAATTTTTTATCGTAGTATATTTTTATTGTAAATTGTTGATCATCTTACAACTTCTTGAATATATTGCAAGAATAAATCTTGCATTAAATCCCACGACGCTACGCTCCTGGGATACCACGGATATCTCTTCGATATCCTCCGCCTGTGGCGGGATAATTCAACTAACAAATATTACTGCACTATGCTTGTAATATTTGAGTTTCATTAGTTCCCAATCCCGATAAATCGTGGATTGGATAGTTCGACTAACTCTTCAAACTTCGCTATACTCGTTTTCAGAGAGTCTCTCTACGACTTACGTTTCGAGCTTCATCCCGACTTGTCAGGATTCGTTCTTAACGAGTCTCACTAAAGTTTTAGGTTTTAAGTGTTAAGGAATTAAGGACGAAGAGTGAAGAACTGGATTCCCGCCTGCGTAACCTAAATACCCTGAAGGGCACTATAGGGTCATCTGCGACGGGAATGACAAAAAATGAAAGATTGCCACGTCGCGCGAGGTGCTCCTCGCAATGACAATTTTGAGATGTCCTCACTATCCCACGGCACTGCGTGCCTGGGATAGCTCCACTAACGTTTCGAGTCCCCATTCACTCCGTTCAGGGGATAGTTCGTCTAATGCTTCAATCTTCGCTACGCTCGATTTTAGCAAGTCTCACTACTGCACTTCGTTTGCTCTCAGCTTGGCTCATTATATCTTCCAGGCGGTGTCGAAGCCATCACGCACGGCTTGCGCGATGCGGCCGACTTTACGGGCATCACCGATGGTGTAAATTCTTTCAAAGTGCGTCTGGAGTTCTTTGGCGAGTTTGTCGTTGCTTTTCACGCCCACAGAAAGAACAACATGATCTATCTTTTCTTCTCTTTTCTGCCTGCTTGATGTGTTTTCCATGATAATGCTGGTGGCGGTAATCTTAATCAGTTTGTGGCCGGCGATGAAATCAACTTTGTATGCGTTGAGCCGCGGAAGGATATCGTCCAAATGCTGTCCAAACGCGTCCGGCCCGATCTGGTTGAGCATTTCCACAACAAGGATCTGATTGCCGTCCTCGGCCAGTTTTTCCGCGGTTTCCAGACCGGTCAGGCCGGAACCGATAACGGCCACCCGCTTGCCCTTAAGTTTTACGGTACCGTTTAAGATCTCTGTAACTGTGCAGATGTGCGGCTGCTGAGCACCCTCAATTGGCGGGATAACGGAGGTGCCGCCCGCGGCCACGATGACGGCATAAGGATTAAGAGCCTTGATGGATTCTTGTGTTGCTTCGGTGTTGAATCTGACCTCGGCCCCGTTTTTCACGGCGGCATTGTGCAGGTCGGTAAAGCACCAATTGATTTTTTCTTTTTTAGGCGGCTTGTTGGCTAATTGCAATTGGCCGCCGACAAAAGCGTTCTTTTCTAAAACGATTGGTTTGAATCCGCGTAATCCGGAAACTTCCGCGGCGGAAAGTCCTGCCGGCCCTGCCCCGATAATTGCGATCACTCTACCGGCACCATTTTTTAGAGGGTTGGCTGTTTCTCTTTCACGGCCGAGACGCGGGTTAACGGCGCATTCGAGCGGCTTGCCGACAAGAGCATTAACAAGCAGGGATTCAAAGCACCAAAGACAACTGATGCAGCGTTTGATTTCCTGTTCACAGCCCTGACTGACTTTTCGCGACCAGGCCGCGTCGGCCAGATGCGGCCTTCCCAGGCACACAAAATCCTGGTACCCTTCCCTAAGCTGGGTTTCAGCCTGTTCGGCGCTGCGGATCAAGTTGGCGGCCAAAACCGGAATCTTGACTTTTTCTTTGACTGCCTTGGCCAGATTGTTGCGCCACCCCGGTTCGTAAGAAATCGGTTCCAGCCAGTAGTTCATGGTCTCATAATTCGCGGAGGATACATCAATGGCGTCGATACCGGCCTGTTCCAGGCGCATCGCCATCTCTATGCCTTCGGCCAGTTCTATACCCTGGCCGGGCTTATCGATACAGCGGTAGTATTCATCAACGGACAGACGCACTGCTATCGGGAAATTTTTCCCGCACTGAATGCGGATACCCTGGATTATCTCCAGAAGGAAACGCATGCGGTTTTCCAGCGAACCGCCGTATTCGTCCGTGCGCCGGTTGGTATGAGGGCTCAAGAACTGCTGGATGAGGTAGCCGTGCGCGGCGTGCAGTTCGACACCGTCGGCGCCGGTTTGTTGTACACGATGCGCGGCTTTGATAAAATCTTTAATCAGGCTTTTGATTTCCCATTTCATCAGCGCTCTGGTTCTCTGCTTGGAATGTTCGCAGGCCACGGCTGACGGCGCAACGACCGGAGGCACCAGACCGGTCTTGGCAAATTTTTCCATTGCCGGCACTATCTTGAAGAAGTATTTCCAATAGCCGGGCCAGACGCGACCAATAAATTCTATCATGGGCAAGAATTCAATCATAAGTGAATTGCTCTGACGGCCGGGATGATGGAGCTGGCAGAAAATTTTTGTTCCGTGCGCATGCACACGCTCGACCATGCGGGCAAAGGGTTCGATATGTCGGTCGCTGGTCATGGCCAATTGACGCGGCAAAGCGGCGCCATGTCGTCCATTGACGCGCGTGATGCCGGTAATCAACAGCCCTAAACCGTTGCGCGCTCTTTCTTCATAATAAGCAATCAGCTGCTCCGAAGGCGTGCCGTCGGGATTGGCCATGCCTACTTCCATGGGAGGCATAACAACGCAGTTTTTTAAAGTCACTGAACCAATACGACCTTCCGAAAATAATTTTTCGTACTGCATGTATCCACCTTTACCTTATTCTAAGGCGCTTAGATTATATGATGTAAGATGTGTTAACTATCCCGCTCCGTCCCTGGGATAATTCCCAATCCCGATTTATCGGGATTGGATAGTTCGACTTACTCTTCAACCTTCGCCATGCTCGGTTTCAGAGAGTCTCACTACGCCTTACGCTTCCTATTAGTCAGCTTGGCTCACTACTGCGCTTCGGGACCACGGACATCTTCGATATCCTCCGTCTGCGAATGTTCAATGTCCTATTTGTAAGGTGCTTGTTTCTTCAACTTCAGAAAAAAACTGGAACAGCGCCTTTTTTTAACGCGCACTTTCTAAAGCCAGCTTCAGCAAAAAGATCGTATCCGTCCGCAGTTTCGTCTTTGCCCATTTTTTACGCTCCTCAGTTAGCAGATCCCCCAAGCCGCTCAGAATGGTGCGATCGCTCATTTTTTCCAGCCGCGCAATACACTTCCGCAATAGTTGCCCATAAGCCATGCCGGCACGCTTCTCGACGATTTCTTTATTAATCGGCCAGCGGTTGTTGGCGAAAAACCAGACATCGTAAATGTCACGGTTGGTTTTGCCGATTCTTTCGTACATGGCCATCAGTTTATGCGCGTACATATCCTCTCGCACCATTACCTGCATGGATACGCCCAGGTATGTTTGAATTTCGTATTTTGAACCGAAAGCGCGGCGGTTGATCTCTATTTTGATGTTTGTCGCTTTTTCATCATAAGAAAGTACCACCAGAAGGCTGAACTTTTTTTTGTGCGCGTCTCTGACCGTTCCATAATTCTTTGCAATCATGACAATTTTTTCAAATACATCATTCTCCTTGGACGCATCGAGTAAATCAAAATCCAGATCAACGGAAAACCGGTTGAGTCCATAAAACATGAAGGCCGCGGTACCGCCTTTAAATCCCAGAAGCGGCGCAAGGGTTGTATCGGTATAAACATCCTTGAGCATCTGAAATAATATATTTTTATGAACCGGCGCGTTTATTTTCTCGTTTATTGTCATAAATTTTATTCGTCAGTTTAACTTTTATATCACCCTGAATGTGTCTGACAAAGAACTGAAGAATGAAAACGGTAAATTTCACCCTCCCTCAATCCCTCCCCTCAAGGGAGGGAAGAAATATTAACATTTATTGCCCGGACTTGAAACCCTTGAAATACTCATGTGCTTTTTTGGTCATCCTTTTGTTATCATACAAGGGCAGCATCTCAAATACCTTGTCCCAATTAAGCAAGGCAAGATTGTCAAAATGATAATCCGTGTTGAGATAAAGCGTATCTAAAAATGCCCGTTCCATCGTTGCAATGGCAATACCGTCTTTATTCAAAACGCCGGCAGAATCGGTCAACAGAGTATTTTTTATCTTTCGGTATTGATACACCTGACCATCGACAACTATTTCGCGCGCCAGATACGACGCGATAAATATCTGCCCGTAATACTGAAAGTTGATACCCGCGCGCGTCAGCACGGTTTCAAAACTGACGTATGCCGGTGTGTAGATTCTGCAGGCCAGTTCTGTTTTGTCATAATTCTTATCTTTGGCATAGATGCCGCGCCGTATTCTGTGTAGCTGGCCAGTGCTTACATAGTAATTAATTCCGGCGATAACAGCTTTTTGATCAGTATTACGCCACATCAGAGAAATGTCTTTGAACGTAAAGACGGTTCTACCGGATCGCAGTATTGCGGATATGGGCTTTTTAACGTATTCCATGATCTAAAGAATCCAATAATTGTAATCTTTGGTTCCTATTATACATTTGCAAATTTTGTAAAGCAAGAGGTTTTTTAAGTTTTAAAGTGAAAAGTGAAATGTGTCCCTCTCCGTCCCTGCCAATCCCGACAAGTCGTAGATTGGCGGGATATCCCTATGTGCTTCGCACAAGGGATAATTCCATTTGCGTCTCAAATTTCGTTACACTCATTTTCGACGAATGTAATTAGTTCGTTTTACGCTTCCTATAGTCAGCTTGGCTCACTACTGCGCTCCGTGACCACGGACATCTTCGATATCCTCCGCCTGCGAATGTTCAATGCCCTATTTGTAAGGTGCTTGTTTCTTCAACTTCAGAAAAAAACCGGAACAGCGCTTTATCTCATACTGCGCTGTTCCGGCAATAAATCAATCACCAGATATCAAGCTTCGGTGCACTCTCATTATCCCGCTACGTCGCAGATGCCCTTCAGGGTACTTCGCTTCGGGGATAGTTCATCCAACAAATTTCAGTGCGCTACGCTTCTGAAACTTGGGATTCACTACTTCCTGGCGGCCTCGGCTTCGGCCATCTGGCGCAGCAGCTTCTTATCTATCTTCTGCACTTCTGTAAGAGGTATAGCATCAACTATCCGAACAGTCTTCGGCACTGCGTATTTTGCCACTTTGGATTTCAAAAATTCAATAACCTTTTCTTCGGTAATTTCCTTTTCTTGTCCCTTCTGCGGCTCAATAAATACAATAACCCTCTCACTCCCCTGTCTCTCAGGATCTGCAACACCTACTGTCGCGGCTCTTTCCACACCGGGATAATACTGCAGGATATCATCAATCTCTCTGGAATATACCTTGAAGCCGGAAACAATAATCATATCCTTGGTTCTGTCAACGATATAGAAATAACCTTTATCATCAACCTTGACGACGTCGCCTGTGCGAACGTATCCTTCATCGTCCAAACCGCTTCCGACTTTAGGCCAGTAACCCAACATCCTCTGCGGACCGCGCAGACACATTTCACCCGTTTTACCAGCAATGAGTTCATCCCATGAGAGAACCTTTCCTGAATCAACATCAACAATCTTTATTTCCGTATCAGGCATGGGAACGCCCACCGTTCCTCGCTTTTCAATTTCTGACCCCGATGCTTTCGATGCTTTCTTTTTTGTTAACTTGGACAAAATACCCATCCCCTTGCTCATGAAATAACCAACAGTTTTGCTTCCTACAGCCCTCAGGAAGCCATTTCCAATTTTGGCGACTCCGGGTAGTGTAAGTAATTTGCTGTTGAATTTGACCGCTGATCTGCCTCCTAAGATACGAATAAGGAATGAGGCATTCAGGTGCGTATTCGGTGACATTTCAGAAAGACCGTAACCTTCCGCTATACCGCCGCCGCCGCCCTTCTTTTCATATTCTTCCTGGACATTTTTTGGCAGTGGCGCCGAACCCGATATACCCAAAATACTGACACCCTTTAATTCTTCCTGCGTTAATTTAAGGTATTGAGTCGGAACGCCCATCTGTAAGAATGGACGATATTTCTTTATCATTCTTACCATTGAAGCGGTGTCTCTGGCGTCGGGAATCAGTATCTGATTATAACCTTCATAGGTCATGCAATGCATGACGCAGTGACCGTATGAATGAAAGAAGGGCACTCCCATCAATACGGTAAGAACGCCCTTTAACAATAAGCTTGAACATCCCAGAGCGTTCGCGCTTTGCATGGCATTCGCGTAAACATTGCGGTGCGTCAGCATGCAGCCCTTGGCAAGTCCTGTTGTACCGCCGGTAAAAAGAATTAATTCCAGATCTTTTTCGACATCAAAGGTAATATCAGGAGGAGTGGGAGGCGTTTTAGCCATCAATTCTTCCCACCACACAGCGTTTTTTATTTTTAGCGGTTCATAGCTTTTCGGCTTATCAAGCGAATAATCGGCTAATTTCATGACAATGATATTTTTAAAATCAAAATCCTTGAGTATGCCTTCGACAACGTCCAAATATTCATCCAGACAGATCAGAGCATCTGGTAAGCTTTCTTTAAATTTATGCTGAAGATGATCAGCCGGTTCCAGTGAACTGCTGGGAATATGCACCAGACCGGCTCTGGAAATTCCATAATCAGCGACAATAAACTGGATTGACGTCGGCAAAAGAGTCGCGACTCTATCGCCTTTCTTTAATCCCATTTTATTCAGCGCCGTAGCGAGACGATCAGCATGATCCTTAACTTGTGGATACGTCATCATGTAATCCATCTGAATAAGGCCCTGCCTCGGATAATTCTTGGCCGTATTGTAAAGAATTTCGTAAGCAGGTTGATCAGGATAGGGTTTTAATGTTTCAGGTATTCCTAGGACTTTATACTCTTCTAACCACGGTAAATCAGTTTTAGCCATGCAATTTTCCCCCTTGAATTATTTATTCTAGCAAAAGCTTAATTCTTACTATGATAATTTCTTTAGAATGCTACCCCACGGCGCTTCGCGCCTGGGACAATTTAACTTACGCTTCAAACTTCGCAAAGCTCGTTTTCAGCGAGTTTCATTGGGAAACAATAAACTGGGCACAGAATCCGGTTATTTTCGCTTGCGTTCCTTTTTCGTTTGTTTTCTTGCCCTTCGCCCGCAAAACTAAAACTAATGTTATCGAATTTGTCAATGATTTTTTACCAATTGGTTAAATATTTTTTTCGCAACTGAGGGACTGGATTCCCGCCTGCGAGACTGTGTCGTAATTCCTTTTCATGTCATTTCGAAGCGAAGCGAGAAATCTTGTTTTCAATAAATTCAGCTCTTTAAGATTCCTCACCCCGACACATCGGGATTCGGAATGACATTTTTTCTATTGTGACACAGTCTCTGCGCGGGAATGACACAGTGAAGTATCCCACTTCGCTTCGGGGATAGCTTAAATGTGTTCACTATCCTACGTCACTTCGTTCCTAGGATACCACGGATATCTACGATATCCTCCGCCTGCGGCGGGATAATTCAACTTACAAATATTACTGCGCGAAGTTTGTAATATTTGAGTTTCATTAGTTCGTCCAACAAGTTTCAGTGCGCTTTCACTATCCCGCTTCGCTTCGCTTCGGGGATAGTTCGACTAACTCTTCAAACTTCGTCCCGACTCGTCGGGACTCGTTTTCAGAGAGTCTCACTATTTCAT
This sequence comes from Deltaproteobacteria bacterium, assembly GCA_026388535.1. Classification (GTDB taxonomy): domain Bacteria; phylum Desulfobacterota; class Syntrophia; order Syntrophales; family Smithellaceae; genus Smithella. Next base: position 22,158 of record JAPLJP010000146.1, read on the forward strand.
TGACACACATAATCACTCTTCCTATACTCTTATCCAATATAATTATAATCCGACACAATTATGAAGCCGAATGTCGAGAGATTAAATCTATGGAAAATAATATTAGCGTCATTCTGGTGGTAAAAAATGGAGAATCTTACCTGGCCCAGGCTATTGAGTCGGTACTTGCCCAGGCTATCTCGCCCCTTGAAATCCTGCTCATCGATGGTAACTCACAGGATGCAACGCCGGAAATTGCAAGCCGATATCCAAATGTCACATATATTCTTCAGTCTGGATGTGGCCTTGCCAATGCGCGCAACTGTGGTCTTTCCCTGGCACGTGGTGAATGGGTGTTTTTTTTAGACTGCGATGATTACTGGTCACCGGATAAATTGTCTCTCCAGGTGGAGTTTCACCGTTCCAACCCCCTTTATGAATTTTCGGTGGGCCGGGTAAAGTTTTTTCTGGAATCCGGTACTATGCTGAGGCCCGGATTTCGCGCAAATTTCTTTGAAATCGGGGCAGTTGGATACACGCCCGGTACTTTGTTCGCCCGCCGAAGTGCTTTTGAGCGTGTTGGATTTTTTGATGAATCTTTAGCTATAGCCTGCGATGCCGACTGGTTTGCCCGCCTGAAAGACAGTGATGAAAAAGTTGGAATTCTTGAACAGGTTCTTTTACATAAACGTATTCACTCAAATAATTTATCAGGGAAAGTGCAACAGAACCGGCATGAGTTGATGATTGTATTAAATCGTTCACTGAAGCGTAAACGCCAAAAATAGCAGAGACATAACGTTTTGCGGCCAAATACCCCTTGACAGGCAAAACCGCATTTCTTATAGTCCAGTCTCGAAAAAGCAATATCTTCGGGAGTGCAGTATGTTTGAAATATCACCACAAGTAATTCATGAAGTAATAGATGGCGAAACCATGCTTGTCAGGCTGGACAGCGGTAACTATTACAATATGAATGCGACAGGCGGCCAGATATGGTCATTTATAGAAAAAGGTGCTTCAGAAAGTCAGATAGTTTCCGATTTTACCGCACTTTACGGGCTTGATAAAAATATTGTTGGAGAACAAATAAGTATATTCATTAAGCAACTGATAGCAGAAGAGCTTATTTCCCCCAATGGCAATTCGCCGGACGCGAAGATTGCTTTTAAGTCTGAGAGCCTTCAACAACTGACAAATTTATTTGAACCGCCGCTTATCAATAAATATTCCGATATGCAGGAACTGCTTATTCTCGACCCGATACATGATGTAAGTGATGCGGGCTGGCCTAATCCCAAATCAGAGAACGATAATAATGGATAGCACAAAAACCGGACGCGCACTGCCCCAACCGGATGTTACAATCCAAAGCGCTGTGCTTCTCGACAATTATTTCAATTCCGTCCGGAAAATCTTTGCGCACGCGCTCGAATCGGGCGGCAAACCAGTCAAAAAGTACTTCACCCTGTGCGACAGCACTATAGAACTGATATTTCCCGATGACAAACTGCTTCCATACATCACTCCGGCACTGGAACATCTCTCTATAACCTCTGCTGAAAGCCCTGCGCTTACAATACGCATATGGGACGATGTCACAACCAATACAATGATGCCTACGCCACCCTGGTTAGGATATGCTGTGCAGGCAAAGGGCGGTAATATTGAAGGTGTCTATACCAATCGCGGTGACATAAGGGGATTCGGTAACAGCAGAATCAAGACCGCCTTTAATTGGTCGGCCAACGCGCTGAGCATGTATGACTCTAAGGAAAAGATTGGGTATTACTGGACAAAGGACGCGCGGGAGTTACCCGCCTACGAAACCAGCGCTCCCGTAAGAACGATACTCAACTGGTGGGTTCAGGAACGTAATTTTCATTTCGCGCATGGGGCAGCGGTGGGAACAAAGCGCGGCGGTGTTCTTATTGCGGGCAAGGGAGGATCAGGCAAATCAACGGCAGCGCTGGCATCTCTTAACTCCGGGCTGCTTTATGTAAGCGACGATTATTGTGTTGTGTCCGCCCAACCCGTGCCTGCGGCATACAGCGTATTCAGTTCCGCAAAGGTGGATCCCGGCAACATATTCAGAGTTGAACATATCGCGCCCACGCGAGTTAAAACCGGAAACAAGCACGATGACAAGGAAGTTTTTTTTCTGTATCCGCGATTTTCAGAACAAATAACTTCATGGTTTCCGCTTCGCGCCATATTATTGCCTCGAATAACCGGCAAGCCTGATTCAGCATTAATCCCCGCAACACCTGCGGACTGCATAAAGGCTCTCACATTAAGCACTATGTGCCAGTTTCCCGGCGCCGGCAAAAAAGCGGTGGATATATTTGTGCGACTAGCCAAAACACTGCCAGGTTATTATCTTGATTTCGGAACTGATGTGGCGCAGGTGCCAAAGCTGATAAGCGATCTGCTGGAAAAAAGAGATATGGTGTAAGCCATGAAAATAATCATAATCAGCCCCTTCCCTCCTTATCCGCCTGACTCGGGTGGACGTATCCGTCAGTGGGAGCTGATAAAATGTTTAAGCAGAAAGCACGATCTGACTCTCGCCTTTTTTATCAACAAAGGGGATGAAAAAATACTGGACGGCGCGTTTGAAGGTATCTGCTCGCGTGTGGCTATGATTACACACACCGGAGACACAACGCCGACAGGCCCGCACGCTTTGCCCTGGCCGATGCGCGCCTACGGAGTGGAACCAATGCGGAATCTGCTCACAGAACTTTCTTCCAATAAATACGATCTGCTGATTACGGAATTTATATTTATGGCTCAGCACCGCGCCATATTTAATATTCCGGCGGTTCTTCACGAGCACAACATAGAATCTTCCATATTCAAACAATATTCGGAGATTCCTGATGTACACAGGACCGAAATCTTCGGAATTACAAAAGATGCTCATTTCTGGAAGGCGTCTTGTATGCTTATGCGTCAATATGAAAACAAGACATGGCCCGCGTTCGATCTGCGTATAACGGTGAGCAAGCTCGATCAGGAAGAAATGAACTCACGCTGTCCTGACGGTAAGACAATTGTGGCGGAAAACGGCGTGGACACAAACGAATTTAAACTACTGCCTGTCAACAGGTCAAAAAAGATTCTGTTTGTCGGGACCATGAATTATTTTCCCAATATTGACGGAGCATTATTTATGGCACAATCAATCATGCCTCATGTCTGGCGCATCGATCCCGATATCAGGCTCTGTATCGTCGGTAGAAATATGCCAAAACACATCCGCGATCTCGGCAATGATCAACGGATAGAAATAATAATGGACGCCCCGGATATTAAGGTTGTTGCGGCCCAGTGTTGCGTTTCGGTTGTGCCTCTGAGACTCGGCGGCGGCACGCGGATAAAAATACTCGAAGCATTCGGGTTGGGACTGCCGGTGGTTTCTACCGCAAAGGGCTGCGAGGGATTGGCGGTTGAAGACGGCAGGCATCTTCTGATCAGGGACAATCCTAAAGAATTTGCTGCTGCCGTGGCAATGGCTGTGAATGATAATGAGCTTCCCGAAACACTTCGTAAAAACGGACGTAAGCTTGTCGAGGAGAGATATGATTGGCAGAATATATTCGGATCTGCTGAAGAAAAAATAATGAAACTGGTAAAATAGATGATAAAATTTAATAATAATTTATCCGTTTCGGGTTATTTATTATGATAAGCGACTATTTTGACAAGATATATATAATCAACATGCGGCGATCATTAAAACGCAGGATGGCGGCTCTCTTCCATATACAGAAGTTGAAGCTGAATAATGCTTCACTGGTTGAGGCTGTTGATGGACGTTCTCTTGATCTCGAAGAAATGAAGGTTGAGGGAAGTCTCCAATGGGACGATTGGAAACAAAGAGACCTGACGCAGGGAGAAGTAGGTTGTTATATTAGTCACGTAAAAGCATGGAATATGATGGTTGATCAGCGTTTAGGGAACGTTCTGATCTGCGAAGACGATATAGTGTGGCGGCCTGACGCCAACGAAATTGCGGATAGATTCATGTCTGAAGTTCCTGATGACTGGGACATTATTCATTTCCACAGTTATGTCGGAATTGGTTCCGGCAGGCATAACGACTCAGACAGAAAGAGAATCAGCGAGCATGTATGGAGGGGCTTCGATGAAGGAGGAGGGACGCTCTGCTACGCCATAAATATTCGAGCCGCCCGCTTTCTCCTCGGAAAGGCCTTTCCGATATGCTATGCCGTTGATGGCTTAACCAATAAACTGACCAGTCCGGAAAGAAACACGGAATACCACGGTTATGTCTGCCATCCGTTTCTTTGCGGATTTTCGAAGATAGAGTCGGAAATAGATAAGATATTCAAAAGAGTGAATTGATAGTTCTGTAATTATAACGAAGGACAATAACCAGTGACTGAAAACGCATTAATCAGTGTCATCATACCGGTATATAATGGAGAGCGTTATATAGCCAAAGCTATTAAAAGCGTGCTTGCGCAAGAATACAAAAATATCGAAATAATAGCGGTTAATGACGGCTCGACGGACGGTACTGAAGAGGTTCTGCGTTCTTATGCGAATGTGCAGTATTTATATCAACCCAGAAAAGGGGCTTCAGCGGCGCGAAACAGCGGGATCAAATGTTCTTCCGGTGATTTTATCGCGTTTCTTGATGCTGATGATTTATGGACAAAAGACAAGCTTAAGATACAGAATTCATTGTTCATGGATGACCATGATCTGGACATGGTTTTTGGTCATGTAGAACAATTCTATAGTCCGGAACTCGAGGATTCTCTGAAAGGCAGGATACATCTGGTTGCAGGCAGCATGCCCGGATACATTCCGGGGGCAATGCTTATAAAGAGAATCTCCTTTTTAAAAGTAGGATTCTTTGATGAAGGATTCAGGATCGGCGAATTCATCGACTGGTATATGAGGGCTGTGGATCACGGACTTAAAAGTTTTATTGCCAGGGAAGTGGTATTAAAGAGACGAATCCACGATGCGAATGCCGGCATAAAGGAAAGGGATTATCGCAAGGATTATCTGCGTGTTCTGAAGGCATCTCTTGACAGACGAAGAAAGACAAAAAAGAAAGTAGAGGCTGTGATTGAATGAGGTCCAAGGAAGAAGGATTTTTCTGGCCGACACGGGAACAGGAATTACTGCTTAAGGCGACATTGCTCAAAGGAGAGCAAGCAATCGTCGCCTGGAAGAGCTGGGCGGCTGCGATTAATTTCGATCAACTGGATACAGGGTCCCAGCGTCTTTTGCCCCTGCTTTACCGTAACCTCGTAAATAATAATGTTCAGCATCCGGCAATAAATGTCTACAAAGGTTTTTGCCGCATGACCTGGTATAAGAACAGTCTTATCCGCCATCGCATAACCAGTGTCCTGCGTCTCCTTGATGCTCACAACATACCAGCGTTACTGCTCAAAGGCGCGGCTCTTGTTCCACTGTACTACAAGGATTGGGCTCTTCGTCCCATGAACGACTTTGACCTGTATGTATCGAAGAAAGACGCGTTTAAAGCATTTAATCTTTTATGTCAGTCCGGCTGGAAACCAGTCGAATCAATGATTGATGAATTGGATTTGCTTAACAGACATTCCGGCACGCTGATTGACGCTTCCGGTATTGAATTCGACCTGCACTGGCAAGTTATGCACCAATCCGGCCAGGATAATGACATCAGTTTTATAAAAAGCACGGAAAAGATGGATTTCGGCGGCACCAGTGTTTCGGTTTTATCTCATACCGATCAGCTCTTTCACGTGCTTATCCATGGAGCAAGATGGAATGAAGTCGCGCCACTGCGCTGGGTTCCGGATTCAATGATGATTTTAAAAGCGGCGGGCCCGCTTATCGACTGGAAAAGACTGGTAAACAATGGCCGCGCAATGTGCCTGATAGTTCCTTTGATAAAAACCCTCTTATATCTTCACGAAGTATTCGCGGCACCTATTCCGGAGACGGTTATATATAACCTGAAACATTTAAAACCTTCATTTACCGAGCGGCTGGAATTTCTTACAAACAGCAAACCCCGGAGTATTCTTCGCGATACTTCTTATCTCTGGTTCACGCATGTCAGATCATCCGGTGCTCAAAGCAGGGTCGCGCTTGTGCTTGGTATTCCGTCTTTCCTGAGGAGATTCTGGAAAGTTCCTTCTGAAAATAATTTGGCGGTTTTTTTGATACGCAGGCTCGCTAAAAGAATTCAACAGGCAAAAGAAAAACGTTTAATTACGCAAAATAATCTGTAGACAAAGTCGAAATCATAGACATGGGAGGATTATTACCATAAACCTGTCAAAAATAATTTCGGGAAACTGGTATAATGAAAATATCTATTTTAAATTTCGTTTCCATAAGATGCCCTTCTGGAAACGCAATCTTGCCCGATTATTTTTCCTGCCGGTCGCTTTATGGCTAAGAATTAACAAATCCATCAGAAACAGGATGGAAATTCCGAATGTCGAAATGTTCATCATGAACCCCTGCAATCCGCAATGTATTGACTGCAAAGATTTGAATTCTTTGTACCCAAATAATGTTGATCTTGATGCAGAGCGGCTTATTCGGGATGCTGATGATTTCCTGGGCAATGTGAATCGCGTCCATCGCTTTATCATCACCGGCGGAGAGACTTTGCTTTATCGCGAATTACATAAATTATTAAGCTATCTGATCAGACAAGAAAAGATTGATCTGATAAATATTTTAACAACCGGCGCCATAATTCCTGAATCAGATATCCTGGAGTTGCTGAAGCATCGCAAAGTGCTGGTGACAATCAGCAGTTTTCCTGAGAAAGCGTCACCCAACAAACCTCACTTTATTGCCATTCTGGAAGATAATCATATTAATTACATAGTGAAAGATACCTGGCGGGATTTAGGCAGTTTCAATCCTGTCGCCAACAGCAGTGCGGAAGATCTAAAAAATCGTTTTGCCCAATGTATATATAAAAACCACCATAATCTGAATAATGGTGAGTATCATCTTTGTCCACGTTCAGTTCATGGCAAACAATTGGGGCAGTTTTCACCGGATGATTCGGACAGCGTTACATTTAGAGACAGGAAAGATTCTCGTTTATTTAAAAAGGAACTTCGAAATCTACTCCGGAAAGAATATCTTACGGCCTGCAGCAAATGCAGAGGCAGCCATCGGGAAACGATTTTAGACGATCTCTTAAATAAACTATTGGGAAGCTGGTATAGTGAAAACATCTACTTTAAATACCGCATCCATAATATGTCCTCGAGAAAGCGCGATTTAGCGCGGCTATTTTTCCTGCCTATTGCTTTATGGATAAAACTTATCAACTCCATACAACATAGATTAGAATTGCCGCATGTGGAAATGCCCATTACCACCCGCTGTAATCTACATTGTAGAGACTGCGGAAACTTGATTCCTTTTTATAAGCATCCTGTTGATTTTGACGTAGAGCAGCTTATCCAGGATATTGATGACTTCCTGTATAATGTGGATCGAGTCCATCGCTTTTTTATCATGGGCGGCGAGACATTCCTTTATCGAGAATTGCATAAATTAGTAAGTTACCTGATTAGGCAAGACAAAATTGATCTGATAAATCTTTTTACAAATGGTTCCATAATTCCGGAATCAGATATCATGCAATTGCTTAAGCATCGTAAAATCCTGGTGTCGATCAGCAGTTTTCCAGAGGAGGTGTCACCCAACAAACCCTGCTTCATTGCGACCATGGAAGCAAATCATATTAATTACAGGGTAGAAGATAATTTGTGGCTGGATCTGGGCGGTTTCAATCCTGCCGTGGATAGCAGTGCGGAAGCTGTTAAACAGCGTTATACCAACTGCTGCATTAAAAGCAGTCATAATATAAGCAATGGTGAGTATCATTTGTGTCCACGGTCAGTTCATGGCGAGCAGTTGGGGCAGTTTTCGCCGGATGACTCGGATAGGGTTATATTTCGGGGCAGGAAAAATCCTCAGGCATTTAGAAAGGAGTTGCGGACACTTTTCCATAAAGAGTATATTACTGCGTGCAGCAAATGCACAGGCACTACAGAAGCAAATGTTATTCCGGGTATTCAGCCTGATAGAGGTAATTTATAAAACATCATAAATAAGGAAATACTTATGCATAATTTAGTAATATTCACAGCATCTTACATTGTAGATTTGGACCGCTTGGAAATATTGAAATCATCCGTTGACAAGTTCAACGCCGATAAAATTCCTTTTTATATTGTTGTTCCGCAAAAAGATTTGGAAATTATCAAAAATAAAATTACGACAGGTAATGAGTCTTATGAACTAAAGTTTATAACCGATGAAGAAGTGTTGCATTCTCAAGGCGAACAACCAGATGGATGGAAAAAGCAACAAGTAAAAAAATTAGCTTTTGCGGAATTGGGAATATGTAATTTTTATACAATCATAGATTCCGATGTCTATTTTATACAAGATTTTCATGTATCGGATTTTATGAGAGATGAAAACACCCCATATTTGTCAATTAATGAGGTACAACAATCGCAGGATAAATCTTTTGCGAAAAACTATTTTAACAGAACAGGTAAAAATTATAATTTTGTATATCATGGACAAGTATTCTCTAAATTTGTTCTTGAAGATATGAAAAAGAATGTATTGGAAAAAAACGGCATGTGCTGGAATGACTTGATTAACCTCTCCCCTTGGGAATTTCTGTGGTATGGTGAATATTATTTAAAATGTAAAATTCATGAATTGTTACCGACAACTCAACTGGTTAAATCTTTTTGGATACAATTACATTACATATTGGAAAGAAACCGTGGTTACACGGAAGAAGATTTTATCAATCAAGGTTATATCGCGATTTTAATGCAAAACAGATGGGTTAAAGATAAAGTATATAAACCGGTTAAGTGGGCATTTCTGATAAAACTTATTCGAAAAGCCGTGCGTCGTTTTTTATGATCAGTTACGATTGGACGTCCTTTTTATTTTCTCAATTCACTTAACATTTATTTTCTATATCCTCCACCTGCGACTACAATGACAAAGTTACAAATCCCTCGTCGTCCCTGCCAATCACGACAAGTCGTGAATTGGCGGGATAATTCAACTAACAAATATTACTGCACTACGTTTGTAATATTTGAGTTTCATTACTACGCGCCTGGTATAATTCGTCCAGCAAGCTTCAGTGCACTCTGTTTCTGAAGCTTGGGTCTCATTATCAGCTTGGCTCATCATCCCGCTCCGCTGCGCTTCGGGGATAGATTTAAGGTGGTCACTATCCTACGTCGGGGATATAAAATGTGCTCATTATCCCACTCCGCTACGCTTCGGGGATAGATTTAAGGTGGTCACTATCCTACGTCGCTTCGCTCCTAGGATAATTCGCCTTACGCTTCGAGCTGTACTTCGTTTGCTCTCAGCTTGGCTCATTAAAGTTAACTACCCGCTCCAGGGGCACCGGCGGATAAATCCGGCCGTGATTGGGCGGCATAGAGTTATAGACCCAGTCAATATCCAGAGTGCCCAGCGTAATACCACGATAGCGCGAATAGCCGTTGAATATACCCCGCACCAGGACATCCTCCATCTGCATTGTCAGACAAAAAACAGCTACCATCATGCCCGGTTTGAGCGTGTTCAGTTCGTCGCCAAAAGCGCCGGGATGAAACGCCAGGCGACTGCTGTCGGCGGCCTGACACTGAATAACAGGAATGATTACCGGAAAGCCATCATCGCCGATGAAGGATAAAAATTTTATGGAATCAAGCGCGTTGAATAATTTTTCTCCAAAATACGAAAGAACCCTTTCCTGATTTCCTTTTGCCGTGCCGGCTTTGGCCATCTTTGTCAGAAGCGCTGATTTAACAACGGAGGCGAGCGGCAGCATATTTCCTTCGGTGGTCTCCGTCAGATCGAAATAATGCACGGTGTTAATGCCAAAATATGTATTGTACCGGAACATGGGCTGGTTGTTGTATATCTCATATTCCGGACCTTCTTTCTTTAAATGCGTCCAGAGGGCCTTCCCGCGCCAAAGTTTTTTATCCAGTGTCAGGATGGCAAAGCCTATTTTCGGGTTTTGCTGCATGTACTCTTTACTTTTGCCCTGACAAAATTCGCCAACGGTAAGCTGATTGGGTTTTGCCGCCATAACGGATGTCAGAAGCGACATATGGGGAAGACCTTCGGGCGTTACCGTCGCGATAATTCCAACTTTCTCGGCAGGCGCAAAAGCCATCATGTCCGCTTCAGTAAAATTATTTTTTCTGGTCATGGCCTTTATCCTTTTGGTAATTTTTATAAAGACGCTGAATCATGCTCCGCGAGAAAGACTATGTCACTTCGACCGACGGGGAGAAGTCTTAATTATAATCAATTTAAGATTCCTCACATGCGTTCGGAATGACAATTTACCCTATTACGACATAGCCCCTTCGCGGGTATGACCATCCCTGGACTCCAGCTTTGTCCCTGCCAATCCCGACAAGTCGTGGATTGGCGGGATTGTTCCTCCTGCGCTTCGAGTTTCACTTCATTCACTCTCAGCGGGAGTCACGATTGATCCGCTCCAGCAGACAACCGATGGAGTGACTCTGCCGCGGGCGTTTCGGGCCAGCTCTTCCATCAGCGATCTTTCCGGAAGTTCCTTATCCGCAAACGGCCAGTCTATTCCCAATCTCTTATATTTATCGCGGCACAGATTGTTAAAAGCGCACAGTTCCCATCTGGCTACTGTCCCGTGCAGGTTGGCGCTGATAAAATCGCCGATGCCCCGAATATTTTCGGCAGTGTCTGTAGCGCCCGGAATCACCGGCGTGCGTATCCAGAATGTTTTGGGAGTAAGATGAGTTTTTTTATAGTTCGCCGCAAAAATGGCATTGGCCAGTATCTTTTCGTTGCCCGTACCGGTAAATTTTTTGTGCCTCTCCGCATCAATCTCTTTTATATCATACAGCAGAATATCAACGTAAGGCAAAAGGCTTGCAAGCACTGATTGAGACACTTGCCCGCAGGTATCGAGCGCTGTCTGAATCCCCCTTCCTTTGAGTTCTTTTAAAAGGGAAAGACAGACATCATTTTGCAGGGCGGCCTCTCCGCCGGAAAGGGTGACGCCGCCGCCGGATGGTTCAAAATACGCGCGGTCTTTGACCAGTTCATCGGCAAGCTCATGAACATTCCTTTTTTTACCCAAAAGTTCCATGGCTGTTGTGGGACATTCCTCCGTGCACAAACCACAGCCATTGCACAAAGACCTGTTGATGATAATGCCTTTATCAGTTTTCGTAAGCGC